>NZ_JBEXJN010000028.1:0-129924 GCF_040609115.1 Lentzea sp. NPDC004782 | reverse complement strand
GGCGGGGGGGGGGGGGGGGGTGTGGGGTGTGGTGGGGGGGGTTGTGGTGCTTGTTTTTGGGGGGGGGGGGGGGGGGGGGGCCCCCCCCCGGGGGGGGGGGGGGGGGGGGGCCCCCCCCCCCCCGGCGGGGCGTGGGGGCTCCGCCCCCACAAGACACCCGACAAAGCAAAAGGCGAGTGCTCTTCACGAGCACTCGCCTTCCAGCTTTGGCGGTGGCGGTGGGATTTGAACCCACGGAGGCTTGCACCTCACACGCTTTCGAGGCGTGCTCCTTCGGCCGCTCGGACACGCCACCGCTAAGAACAATACAAGACCGGATCCAGGGGGTTAACGCTGGGTCCGGAAGAAGCGTTCCAGCAGGTCAGCGCACTCGTCCTCCAACACACCGCCCTGCACCTCGGGCCGGTGGTTGAGCCTACGGTCGCGCACGACGTCCCAAAGCGACCCCACAGCGCCCGTTTTGGGCTCCCAGGCGCCGAAAACGAGACGAGAAACACGTGCCAGCACCAACGCGCCGGCGCACATCGTGCACGGTTCCAGCGTCACGGCGAGGGTGCAGCCGTCGAGTCGCCAGCCGTCGCCGAACCGGGAGGCCGCGGCGCGGAGAGCCAGGATCTCGGCGTGCGCGGTCGGGTCGCCCAGCGCCTCGCGCGCGTTGCAGGCGGAGGCGAGCACCGAGCCGTCCGGAGCGAAGACGACCGCACCGATCGGGACGTCCGCGCCCGACGACGAAGCCGCGGCGATGGCGGCGCGGACCATGGCTTCGGAGGAGATCACGCCTGGATCGTGTCGAGCAGCTTCGTGAACTCGTCGATGAAGCCGATGCGCTGGGCGATCATCTGGAGCTGCTCGTCCGGGTAGAGGTCGACCTGGTCGACGATGATCTGGAGCTCGTGCGCCGGCATGCCGAGGTCGGCCAGCACGCCCAGGTCGCCCTCCGGCCAGAGCTCGGTGTCCTCCTCGTCCGGCGGTTCGACCCGGAGGAGGTCCAGGACGTCGGCTGCGATGTCGTAGTCGAGCGCGGCGGCCGCGTCGGAGAGCAGCAACGCCACTCCGCCGGGCACCGGGCGCAGGATGATGAAGAACTCGTCGTCCACGGCCAGCAGGCCGAAGACGGCGCCGGTCGACCGCAGTTGGCGCAGCTGTGTGATCGCCGCGTCCAGCTCCGACAGCGCGGAGCTGTCCATCCTGCTGCACCGCCAGCGGCCGTCCTCCCGGACGACCGCGACCGCGAAGCCGTTGACCGGCTCCTGCTGTGTCATGTGCACACCGTAGGGCCCAGACGACCTTCCCGGTAGCCGAGGTGGTGGCACCATCGGTAGATGAGCACAACTACGTCGGACCCTCGTCTCGCCGGACTGCTCGAAGGGGCTCGCGCGCTGCAGCCCCGCACGGTGGCGCTGCGGCGCCAGATCCACCGCCATCCCGAACAGGGCCTTCAGCTCCCGAAGACGCAGGCGGCGATCCTGCACGCGTTGGAGGGGCTGCCGCTCGAAGTGACGACGGGCGAGTCGACCACCTCGGTGGTGGCGGTGCTGGAGGGTGAACGGCCGGGGCCGACGGTGCTCTTGCGCGGGGACATGGACGCGCTGCCGCTGCAGGAGGACACCGGGCTGCCGTTCGCGTCCGAAGTGGACGGCAGCATGCACGCGTGCGGGCACGACACGCACGTGGCGATGCTGGCGAGCTCGGCCCGGCTGCTGGCGGACCGCAGGGACGCGCTGAGCGGACGGGTCGTGTTCATGTTCCAGCCGGGCGAGGAGGGCTACCACGGCGCCCGGTACATGATCGAGGAAGGCCTGCTGGACGGCGGTGTGGAGAAGGCGTTCGCGCTGCACGTCACCTCGACGATGAAGTCGGGCGTGGTGACGTGCCGGCCGGGGCCGATGATGGCGTCCGGGGACACGTTCCACATCCACGTGAAGGGCCGCGGCGGCCACGGCGCGATGCCGCACAACGCGCTCGACCCGGTGCCTGCTGCCGCGGCGATGGTCGGGGCGTTGCAGACGATGCTCGGCCGCAGGATCAGCGTCCACCAGCCCGCGGTGGTGACGGTCGCGCAGATCAAGGCCGGTACGACGACGAACATCATCCCGGAGACCGCGACGCTCGACGGGACGATCAGGACGTTGTCGGAAGAGACCCGCAAGCTCGTGCACAAGGAGCTCAAGCAGGTCGTGAAGCACACGGCGGCCGCGTACGGGTGCCACGCGGAGGTCAGCATCGTGCCCGGATATCCGGTCACGGTGAACGACGACGTCGTCGGGCAGCACGTGGTCGACCTCGCGGCGCAGCTGATGGGGCCGTCGTGGAGCGAGCCGATGCAGGACCCGCTGATGGGCGCCGAGGACTTCTCCTACGTGCTGCAACGGGTGCCGGGCGCGCTCGCGTTCCTCGGGGCGTGCCCGCGCGGCATCGACCTGGAGGACGCCGCGCCCAACCACTCGAACCGGGTGCTGTTCGACGAGGCCGCGATGGAGCACGGGGTGGCGACGTACGCGGCGTTCGCGCTGGACGCCCTCCGGTAGTTCCGAGCACGTGTCGCACGGAATGATGTGCGCGTGCGAGACGTGTGCGTGATCGGACTGGGACTGATCGGCGGCTCCGTGCTGCGGGCCGCCAAAGCTGCCGGGCGCACGGTGTGGGGTGCGACGGCGAGCAAGGAAGACGCGGACAGGGCGCGCGCTGAGGGCTTCGACGTCGTCGGGATCGACGAGGCCCTCGGCCGCGATCCCGAGGCACTCGTCGTGCTCGCCGTGCCGTTGCCCGCGCTGCCGGACCTCCTCCGCAAGGTTCCCGCGGGCACCCGCCTCACGGACGTGACCAGCGTCAAGGGCCCGGTCCACGATGCCGTGCACCGCTACGCCAGGGACGTCAGGTTCGTCGGCGGGCACCCGATGGCCGGCACGAGCCGCAGCGGCTGGGACGCGGGCAGCGCGGAGCTCTTCCAGGGTGCCGCCTGGGTCGTCACGCCGGAGGAGGCCGACGACCACCTCAACGACGTCATGCAGCTCGCCCTCGACCTGGGCGCGCACGTCGTGCCGACCACGCCGGAGGAGCACGACGAGGCGGTCGCGCGGATCAGCCACCTGCCGCACGTGATGGCCGCGATCCTGGCCGCGGTGGGCGCGGACGGCGGACCGCTCGCGATGGCGCTCGCGGCGGGCAGCTTCGGTGACGGCACGCGGGTCGCGGGCAGCAGGCCGGAACTGGTCCGCGCCATGTGCGAGGGCAACCGGGACGCGTTGCTGATGGCCGTGGACGACGCTCTCGGACGGCTCGGCGCCGCACGGGGATCGCTCGCGTCCACCGGCGGCCTCGCCAAGACCATCGAGGCGGGCCACGAAGGGCGGAACGCGCTGGTCAACCAGCCTCACCGCACCACGGTCACGATCGACCTGACCAAGCCGGGAGCACTGGCGGCACTGCGCAACCTGGGGTCGCGTGGCGGACGCGTGGTTGGGCTGAACGGCAGCACCGCCACGGCGGAAACGTCGTAAGGTCGCCGAGTGGATCGACGGACGCTCGCCGGCGGGCTCGGTGGACTGGCGCTCGTCATCGCCGCCGTCGTGGCGCTGCGCACGAGCGACGCTCCGGACACGTTGAAGCGGGAGATCGACAGCTCTGTCGAGGTCGTGCAGCAGCAGGAACCGGTGACGCCGGCCAACGCGCGGGCGCAGGCGCTCGACGCGGACGCGCTGCAGATCTCGTGGAACGGCTCGGCGCCGGCGTACGAGGTGCGGTGGAACGGCCACGAGCAGCTCGTGCCGGGCCCCGAGGTGGAGATCCCCGGCCTGAGCCCGAACGACCAGGTGGAGGTCGAGATCCGGGCGGTCAACGCGACCGGCAGGCGGTCGGAGCCGCTCAAGATCACCGCGACGCCCGAGGACGTCTACGACGACAAGTGGGACGACCAGCTCGTCGGCCAGGTCGACAGGTTCGACGGGCCGGAGTCGCTCGATCCCCGCAAGTGGCGGATCGAGGCCGAACCCGAGTGCCTGGGGCTCCGGCCGTTCGGACCGGGCAAGCGCGTCGACGTCGACTGCCAGACGGCCGCGTTCCAGTCGAACACGCCCATCAGGCTCGGGGTGCCGGCGAGTGACGGCGCGACCGCGCGGGCGATCATCAGCGTCGCCGGGGCGGTCGAGTCGAGTCACGTGCGGCTGACGTTGCTGCCGGATCCCTGGCAGTACCTCGAGGAGAACGACGTCCAGCCGCGCGACGCGGTCAGCCTGGACGTGACGACGCAGGGCACGCGGATCATCGCCGACCCCGCCCTCCCCCGCACCGGCAAGCAGGTGCGGCTCGGTGACGCGCCGTTGACCGGCCTCGTCGCGGGCGTGCGGCACCGCTGGGAGATGCGGGTGCTGCCGGACGCGGTGCTGGCGTTGCGGGACGGTGTCGTCGTCGCCTACGAGCCCGTCGCGATCACGACGCCGCTGGTCCACCCGCGGATCCGGATCGACGGCGGCGGCTTCCTGGACGCGTTCGGCGTCGGTGGCGTGCCGGAACGCGTCGTGCCCACCGAGGTCGTCCCGATCGGCCCGGACACCGAGGTGCCGCAGGACGCGGTGGCCGCCAAGATCGTCACGCCCGAGCCGGGCAACCAGATCAGGGTCGCGGAAGTACCGGTCGGCGCGGGCCGGATCGCGGCCGCCGAACCGGCCAGGCTCGTGGTGATCCGCAAGCCGGAGAGCCGTCCCGGCGCGTTGCCGAGGCTCCCGGACCGGCCGGGCGGCATCAAGACCGGCGCCCCCAGGCTGCACGTCCTGCACGAGGACGGCACCAAGCCTCCGCAGGTCCTCCCGCACCGCGGCCGGATCCTGGTCACGGCCGAGGTCAACGCCATCGGTCACCGCGGCATCGTGCTCGAGCTCGACGGCAGGAGGATCGTCTCGCTGCCGACCGACGAGCAGGGCTCCGCGGTGCCGGGAAGGCACGAGTTCTGGCTCGACGTGAAGAACCTGCCGCCGGGGTCGCGCGCTCGGCTCAAGCTCAGCGTCCTTCCGGCGGACCATGGCGAACCCGTTACCACCGAAACCGTGTTCGAGCTGGCGGCAACGCCCTAGCGTGACTCGCATGAAGCGGGTCGCCTTCGCTGTCGCAGGGCTCGCGTTGGTGGTGGGGGTGATCCTCCTGCGGGACACCGACGGGAGCAATTCGACGCTGCCCACGGCTCCCCCTCCGCCGACGAAGCTCAAGCCGTACGTGGCGGAGCAGGTGCTGGTGCCCAGCCCGCAGGGCCGTCCGGCGACACCGGCCAACGTGGTGGCGCGCGGCGGCCACCACAAGATCCAGCTCAACTGGACCGGCGACGCGCCCTCCTACGAGGTGCGGTGGGGCGACCGGACCAAGCTCGTGACCAGGCCAGGAACCCAGCTCAACGGCCTGGAGAACGAGCGCGAGCTGCAGATCGAGATCCGCGCGGTCGACTCGTTCGGCCAGCGGTCCGAACCCGCCAGGACCAGGGCGACACCGCGCGCCGACAACGCCCCGTACACGTTCGTCGACCGCTTCGACCAGCCGGACGAGCCCGACCTGCAACGCTGGCGCCTCGCCAAGCGCACCGACTGCGCCCGTGCCACCTCCGGCGACGACGCCGACCACGACCGGTTGATCATCAGCAGCAGCTGCGGCACGCGCGCGGTGACGTTGAGGTCCCGCACGCCGTTCGTCCGCACCGACGACGACAGCCGCCTGGTGATCGAGACCGACGCCCCGAGCACCGGCGGCAAGCTGCTGCTGGACCTCGTGCCGGGGCCGGTCAGCGTGCAGGGCGACCCGGTGCTGCCGGGCGCCGTCCGCGCGACCGTCTCGACCGACGTCGTCGGCAACTCCGTGGTCGAGCTCGTCCCGGACGGCACGGCGACCAAACCGATCCCGCCGGCCGTGCCCGGTGTGACCGTGCGCTGGGAGATCGTCCTGACCAGCAAGGGCACCCAGGTGACCAGGGACGGCGACGTCGTCGCGACCAGCCCGTTCGTGCCGCGGTGGCGCGAGGCGACCGCGTTGTTCGGCGTCGCGGCGCTCGCGGGCGACCGCATCCGCGCCGGCGTCGACCTCATCGGCTACCGGACCGCCCACTCCGACGCGCCACCGGCCGCGCCGACCCCGCAGGTCCGCATCGACAGCCCGGTGAGCAGCGCCAATCCGATCCAGGACGTCACCGCGGGCCAGCTGCGGATCTCCCTGATCCCGTCGCGCGAGAGCGATCCCGTCACGGCGGTGAAGATCAACGGCGTCGAGGTGCCGCTGAGACCCGCGGTGCCGGGCACGCCGTGGAAGCCCGGCGCCGAGTACCCGGCCGTCGCGGACCTGCCGAAAGAAGCCTTCACCGACAACCTGAACGTCCAGCTGGTCACCCAGGAACGCATCCAGGTCACCCACACCGACGTCGAGCTGACCGGCCCCAAGAGCCCGCCGCAACGCCAGTCCGGCACCCCGCTCGTCGACGCACGCCCGGTGCTCGCCGACCCCGTCCCCGAGGTCCTCGACGCGAGCGGTCAGCCGATCGAGAACGGCGCCGCGTTCACCAGGGGACGCCTGGTCCTGGAGGTCCGCGTCGACGCCCTGCACGCGGCGGTCGCGGGCCTCGCCGGGTACGAGATCAGGCTCGACGGCAACCACGTCGCGACCGTCCCCACCACGGCGGACGGACCGGGCGCCGCGGGCCGGTGGCGGATCTCACTGAACACGAGCGCGCTGAGCGCGGGCGCGCACGCGATCGAGGTGAAGGCGTTCAGCACCGATTCAGACGTGTCTCCCGAAACGGGTTACGTCCCGTTCCTCCTTAAGCCGTAATTGGCGCAAGATGGGGCCATGGCCCGCGCATTGATCCTCGACGCAGCCCGCACGCCGTTCGGCAGGTACCGCGGAGGTCTCTCCGGCATCCGGGTGGACGACCTCGCGGCGCTGCCCGTCGTCGACCTGCTGCGCCGCTATCCCGGTCTGGACCTGGCGCGCATCGACGACGTGCTGCTGGGCGACGCGAACGGCGCCGGCGAGGACAACCGCAACGTTGCCCGCATGGCCGCGCTGCTGGCGGGCCTGCCGGTCTCCGTGCCGGGCGTGACGCTCAACCGCCTCTGCGCGTCCGGCGGCGAGTCGGTCATCCAGGGTGCGCGGGCGTTGCTCGCGGGCGACGCGGACCTGCTGGTCGTGGGCGGCGTCGAGGGCATGTCGCGGGCGCCGTTCGTGACGGCACGGCCGGACAAGGCGTTCCCGGACCGGATGGAGACCGTGTCGACCGCGCTGGGCTGGCGCCTGGTCAACCCGCGGATGCCCAAGCACTACACGGTGCCGCTGGGCCTGGCCGCCGAGAACGTGGCGCACGAGCTGGGCATCACGCGCGCCGAGATGGACAACTTCGCGTTGCGGTCGCACCGACGTGCCGCTGCTGCGTGGGACGCCGGTGTGCACGAGGGCTTCGCATTCGCCGTGCAGCTGCCGGATGGCACAGCGGTGCGGCGCGACGAGAACGTCCGTGCGGACACGAGCATCGAGAAGCTGGCGAAGCTCAAGCCGGCCTTCTCCGAGAACGGATCGGTGACCGCGGGCAACGCGTCCCCGTTGAACGACGGCGCTTTGGCCGCGTTGATGGGCACCGAGGCGATGGCCGCCGAACTGGGTGTCGAGCCGTTGGGCGAGGTGCTCGGGTCCGCGACGACCGGCGAGGAACCGCACCGGTTCACCATCGCTCCGGTCTCGGCAATTCGGAAGTTGTTGAAGCGCCTGCATCTTGACGCGGCCGACATCGACCTGTGGGAGATCAACGAGGCGTTCGCGGCCATGGCGCTGTCGGTGCTGCACCACCTGCCGGAGATCGACCGCGAGAAGGTCAACGTGCACGGCGGCGCGATCGCGTACGGGCATCCGCTGGGCGCCTCGATGCCGCGCGTGATCATCGATGTGGCGCGGCACCTGCGGGCGCGTGGTGGTGGCGTTGGCATTGCGGCTGCTTGCGTCGGCGTGGGCCAGGGTGTGGCCGTGGCGGTGCGCGCCTGAGACCTCACGCGGCCTGCTGGGCACGAGCGCGGGCCTTGCGCGGGTAGAGGATGGTGAAGGCGACCGGGACGCCGAAGCCGAGGACCTTGAGCGCGATCAGCGCGAGGGTGGCGTGCGGCGCGTAGTTCAGCAGCGCGATGCCCGCGATGCCGCCAACGGTGAAGCTGATCGCCCAGGCGAGCGTGATGATCGTGTTGATCCGCTTGAAGACCGGGTTGTCCCAGAACTTCCGCGGCGTCGTCGTGCGGGCGATGCCGAGGGTGAACGGCTTGCCGATGGCGAGCGAGCCCCAGGCGGTGAGCGCCAGCCAGGCGTCGGTGAGCGCGCCGGTGCAGGTCTTCAGCGGCGACGCCGGGAAGCTGAACGCGACGGCGGTGAGCAGCGTGAAGAACACCAACCCGCTGAGCTCGATGATCAACGTGTCCGCCTTGCGGCCTTCGCGGCGGGCGAGCAGGAGCGTCGCCGCGGAGATGACCAGGCCGGCCAGTGCGGACCAGCGCCAGTCGAACTGCGTCGCGACGACGGCGAAGGCGATCCACGGGGCGAGGCTCTTGAGGTAGTTCACGGCGAACCCTTTCTCGACATTCCAACTGTGACATGTCGAAGTTAGAAGCTCCTGCGTGGACATGTCAATAGTGGAATGTCATGATGAAGCCATGAGCCTTCGACACGCGGTGCTCGGGATGCTGGCCGACGAGCCCGGAAGCGGCTACGACCTGCTGAAACGCTTCGAACGGGCGATGGGCAACGTCTGGTCCGCGACCCAGAGCCAGCTCTACGGCGAGCTCGGCAAGCTCGAGACCGCGGGCATGATCCGCGTTCATGCCGAGGGCCCGCGCGGACGCAAGGAGTACGAGATCACCGACACCGGGCTCGAGGAACTGCGGCACTGGCTGCTCGAGGTCGACCCGCGCTCCGCACCGCGCAGCGGCAGCCTCCTGCGCGTCTACTTCCTCGGCTCGGTCTCGCCGGACCAGGCCCGCGGCTACCTCGCGACGATGGGAGAGGTGGCGAAGGAGCGCGAGAAACGGCTGGCAGAGGTGGAGTCCTCAGTCGACTGGGACGAGAGCAACGAGTCGTTCTACGGACGGCTGGTCCTGGAGTGGGGCAAGCGGTACTCGGCGATGCAGCGCGACTGGGCGGAGTGGGCGATCGACCAGATCAAGTGACGCACCCCCGAGACGGCGGACCTTCGGCCGCTCCTCGTTGTGGATGAAGGGCTCCTTCATCCACTTGGGGTCGATGAAGGAGCCCTTCA
Organism: Lentzea sp. NPDC004782; assembly: GCF_040609115.1. NCBI lineage: Bacteria > Bacillati > Actinomycetota > Actinomycetes > Pseudonocardiales > Pseudonocardiaceae > Lentzea > Lentzea sp. NPDC004782. The sequence continues at coordinate 120,662 of NZ_JBEXJN010000028.1, read as the reverse complement.
TCGACGGCGCGCGCCCTACGCCTTCGGGTGCAGGATCTCGCGGGCTTGTTCGGCCGCACGCACGATGCTTTCGCTGACGAAGTCGAGGAACCGCGCGATGTTCTCCAGTCGCGTGGCCGCGGGGGTGCCGGAACCCAGCACGCTGACGCCCTGCCGTGCGGCCTCCGCGAGCGTGGCGGTGCCGGCCGCGCTGGCGATCATCGACTGGTACCAGATGTCGCCGTCGTCCACGACATAGCGTTCACGGCGGCGTTCATCGCGCACGCGGCCGATCAGGCCCTGACTTTCCAGGTACGCCATGGCTTTCGACACCGAGGCCGGACTGATCTGCAGGTGCCCGACCAGCTCCGCGGCGCTGAGACTGCCGGAGTCGGTGGCGTAGAGGCTGGCGAGCGCCCGCGCCGTCATCTTGGGCAGGCCCTGGGCCACGAAGATCTCCGCGAACGACTCCTCGAACTCCCGCACCGCCTCCGGGTCGCGCCCGTCGGACCGCTCCGGCACCTGCCGGCCCCTGGGGGCGGCCCGCTTGCGTCGTTGCGCGCGGCGTTCGGTCGCGAACTGGGCGATGTCGGCCTTGTAGCCCGTCGGACCGCCGTTGCGCATGACCTCGCGCGTGATCGTCGAGGTGGGGCGGTCCAGGTTCCTCGCGATCTCCGCGTACGCGAGGCCGTCGGCGAGGCCGATGGCGATCTGGCGGCGTTCCTGCTGGGTGAGTCGACCTCCTGGCATAGCGTTCACCTTATCTCATTGCAACGCTTCACGCCATGGTCGTTGCGTTAGATCTCACGTCCATTGCAACACTTTTATGCCTGTGACCTGCTATTACTCGACTTCTTCGCAACGAAGTTCGTTGCCTGATTTCGTGAACGCAACGTAGCGTTTCCGGTGTCAGAAACAACGAGCTCAGGAGCTGAGACCAATGCAGAAGTTCGCCACCCCCGCCCCGATCGCCGCCGTCCTCGACATCCCCGCGGGCCTCGTCCAGTTCATCGCCGCCGACCGGACCGACACCGCCGTCGAGGTCCGCCCCTCGAACGCCGCGAAGAGCCGCGACGTGCAGGCCGCCGAGCGGACCGAGGTCGAGTTCGCCGACGGTGTCCTGCGCATCACGGGCAAGGCCGGCAACCAGATCCTCGGCCCGTCCGGCTCGGTCGAGATCACCGTGCAACTGCCCGCCGGTTCCCGCGTCGAGGCGAAGGCCGCCAGCGCCGAGTTCCGCGGCGTCGGCAGGCTCGGCGACGTCGCCTTCGAGGCCGCGCAGAGCGACATCAAGATCGACGAGGCCGCGAGCGTCCACCTGACCACCCAGGCCGGTGACGTGTTCGTGGGCCGCCTCACCGGTTCCGCGGAGATCAGCACGCAGAAGGGCGACATCAACGTCGCCGTCGCCGCGGGGCTTTCCGCCGCACTGGACGCCGGCACCACCTACGGCCGCATCCACAACTCCCTCAAAAACAACGACACCCCCGAGATCACCATCCGCGCCACCACCGCGTACGGCGACATCACCGCCGCCAGCCTCTGACCACATCCACTGGGGAGACGAACACCATGAGCACCACCGAGAACTACCAGGCCGCGGAAAAGCTCCTCCACCGCGCCGCCGCCCCCGGCGAACTCGTCGTCGGAGACAAGGTCCGTCCACAGTGGATCGAAGGTGGTGCCCGCTTCTGGTACCAGGTCCGCGACGGCGCCGACCGGAAGTTCCACGTCGTCGACCCGGCCGCGGGCACCCGTGAGCCGGACTTCGACCCCACGCCGTTCATCGCCCCGCCGGGCAACCCGCTGGAGATCTCCTCTCCTGACGGCAAGTTCGCGGTCTCGCGTCGCGGCCAGGACCTGTGGGCGCGCTCCGGCGACCGCGAGTGGGCCCTGACCACCGACGGCTCGGACGACCACGGGTACGGCTACGGCCCGGACGCCATGAGCTACCGCACGCTGATGGGCAAGTTCGGCCTGCCGCACCTGCCTCCCGCCCTCGCCTGGTCGCCCGACGCCACGAAGGTGCTGGCCCACCGGACCGACGAGCGCACCACCCGGCAGACCTGGCTGCTGGAGTCCAGCCCCGTCTCCGCCCTGCGCACCCAGCGCTACGCCTACCCCGGCGACCCGGACCTGCCACTCGCCGAACTGGTCGTGTTCGACGTGGCCGCCGGCACGACGGTTCGCGCCCAGTGCGAGCCGCTGCTGATGCCGGAGTTCTCACCGATCACGGCGGGCTGGGCGTGGTGGGCCTCCGACAGCTCGGCGGTGTACTTCCTCCGCCGGACCCGCGACCTGCACACCGTCACCCTGAACCGCCTCGACGCCGCCACCGGCGAGGTCACCGTCGTGCTGACCGAGACCGGTGACACCCGCGTCACCCCCAACCAGTTCATGTACGGCCTGCCGATCGTGCGGGTGCTGGCCGACGAGGTGCTGTGGTTCTCGCAGCGCGACGGCTGGGGCCACCTCTACCGCTACGACCTGCACACCGGCGCCCTGCTCGGCCAGGTCACGTCCGGCGAGTGGCTGGTCCGCGAGATCCTGCACGTCGACGAGACCTCGCGCGTCGTCCACTTCACGGCTTCCGGCCTGGTCGCGGAAGACCCCTACCGCCGCACGGTGTGCTCGGTCGGCTTGGACGGCACCGGGTTCAGGCTCGTCACCGACGACACGCTCGACCACATCGTCACCGTTGCGCCGAACGGGAAGTACTTCGTCGACTCCGCCTCCACTGTGGACACTCCGCCGGTGACGTCCGTCCGCGACTGGTCCGGCCGCGTGCTGGTTTCGTTGGAACGAGCCGACATCAGCCGGTTGCTCGACACCGGTTGGACGGCCCCGGAACGCTTCTGCGTCAAGGCCGCCGACGGTTCCACCGACATCTACGGCCTGCTGTACAAGCCGCGCGGGTTCGACCCGTCGGCGAGCTATCCGGTGGTGGACAGCATCTATCCCGGCCCGCAGGTCACGCGCGTCGAGCCGTGCTTCGACCCCGGCGGCATGGGCCTGGACGCGGAACCGTTGGCAGCGCTCGGTTTCGTGGTGGTGGCGTTGGACGGCCGCGGCACGCCCGGCCGCAGCAAGGCCTTCCTCGACGTCTCGTACGGCCATCTCGCCGACGCGGGCAGCCTCGACGACCACGTCGCGGCCCTGCACCAACTGGCTGCTTCCCGGCCGTGGATGGACCTTTCCCACGTGGGCGTGATGGGCCACTCCGGTGGCGGGTTCGCGGCAGGACGGGCGATGCTCGCCTTCCCCGAGACGTATCACGCCGGTGTCGCGCTGTCGGGCTCGCACGACGCCCGTTGCATCGGACTGGGCTGGGCCGAGTCGTGCGACGGCGCGGACAATCCGGAGGCCTGGCTGCGCGCGTCCAACACCGAGCTCGCGGACCGGTTGCGGGGCAAACTGCTGCTGATGCACGGCGAGCTCGACGACACCGTCCACCCGGACCACACGCTGCGGCTGGCCGACGCGTTGATCGCCGCGGGCAAGGACTTCGAGATGTTCATCGTGCCGGGCGCCGAGCACCTGTACCTCGACAAGCTGGCCTACGTGCGGACGCGCTGCTGGGACTTCCTGGTGCGCTCGCTGATGGGGGTGGAGCCGCCGGCCTACCGGCCCTCGCCGATCATGATCGACCCGGAGGTGCTCAGCGAGATGTTTTGACCTCGGCCAGGAACGCCGACCACGCCTTGTCCGAGAGGGGCAGGTGCGTGGTCGGCGCCTTGCTGTCCCGGATGCCGACGCCACGACCGACCTCGACGCAGTCCTGCTGATCCGCGCTGTAGCTGCTCTTCCGCCACGTCGACATGCCAAGCGCCTCCTCAGGACACGATGCTGGTGATCAGCTCCCTAGATTGAACCTCATCCAAGGCCAACTGATCGAGCCCCTCAACCACCGCGTCGTAGTAGGCCAAGCTGTCCTTGTCCTCCAGGAAGAGGCCGGTTCTGCCACCTTCAACGAAGATCACCGGCTCGAACTTCTCGTACTTCAGCCGCGTGAACGAACCAGCCACGCCGATGTGAGCGCCAACCGCGATGGGCACGATGCGAACGGTGATGTAGGGCCGCATGGTCATCGTCAGGAGGTGAAGCAGCTGCGCCTTCATCACTTCAGCACCACCGACCGGAAGCCGGAGAGCATTCTCGTGGATGAAGAAGACGAACTTGCGACTACGGTGGAAGATGGCTTGTCGCTCCACCTTCGTCTTGATCGCCGCTTCGACGTCCAGCGGTTTGGCCGCCAGGACTGATGTTTCGCAGACCGCACGAATGTAGGCGTCGATCTGGAGCAGGCCGGGAATCAGGTTCAGCGACCACACGACGATCTTGTTGGCGTGCAGCTCCTGCTCCATCAGGGTGCGCTGGGGGCTCAGGGTGCCGTCTTCGGCGAACTCCAGGTAGCCCTTCTCGCGTGACTCCCGGTAGAGCGCGAGCAGGCGGCGCGCCTCCTTCGCCGCGACACCGCAGAGGCCGAGCAGCATCGCCAGTTCGACCTCTGTGACCCCGCCCTTGCCCTTGACCAGGTCGGAGATCTTGGCTTCTTCCCAGTCGAGCACTTCAGCCAGGGCACGCTGGGTCATGCCTGTGGCCCGGATGGCGTCGCGGACGCCATCACCGAACGAGCGCCCCACCACGCTCGAAGTTCGTTTCGGCATGCCAGGACGCTAGGAGGCGAACCCGGCTCGCCTCCATCGTTCGGATGCGACTCGCCACGAAGGAAGTACTTCTTGGACGGGTTCTAAATCCGCTTCGAGATGAGCGGGTACTCGACGACGAGGCCGTTGGGGTCGACCTTGATGTTCTGCTCGAAGCCGCCGCTGCGGAAGCGCACCACCGAGTGCTCGTCGCCGACCGAGATGGTCTTGTAGGTCTGCGTCACGGCCTTGACCGTCAGCTCGGGCAGCGACACCCACACCACCGGCAGGCTGTGCTCGCCCGGCTCGCGGTGCAGGTTCAGGCGCCTGATCGGGATGGTGTTGAACAGGACGGCGAACTGGACGTCGACGTCGAGGGCGTCGTTGAACGTCTCGCGCTTGGCGCCCTGGCCGTGGTCGACGAGCCAGGCGCCGTCCTCGGTCCTCGACAGGGAGCACTGGCGCTCCTCCAGGACCGTGGCCGTGCGCAGCAGGAGCCTGTTGACCTGGCCGCTCTCGCCGACGGAGACCTCGAAGGAGGCGTTGAACTGCTCGTCGGGGCCGGCGGCGACCATCCTGCCCGAGGCGCGCAGGCGCTGGTCGCTCGACAGGAGCAGGCGGACCTGCTCCAGCCGTGGCTCGTGGATGCCCTGCCAGGTGATCATCTCCGGCCTGCGGGCAGAAGGAGAGCGGGTCTCCGCGTTCGAGGTGACCCGCCCTGCGTCAGTGGCGTTGAAGGAGTTCACTCTCCACCCGGAAGGATGTCTTTGATCTTCTCGGCGACCGAGTCGACCTGCTCTTCGTGACCGAACTTGCTCGCGACGAAATCCGCCGCGGCGTCGACGCCCTTGTCGACCTGCTCGTGGTGCTGCTCGGCCAGGTCGAGGGCCTTGTTCTTGATCTCGTCGAAGTTCATGTGGTGCTCCTCCGCTCCTGACGCAGGGTACCCGAGCGGGCCCCGCGTGTTGATAGCCGCGATCACGCTAACTCCGCCTGGACAACTCGGCTCGGCGACACGGATGATGGCCCCGCCGCCGCCTGGTCGGCCGCCGTCGCGGCCAGAACCAGGAGGACACGCCACATGACACGGCTCCTGCGTGGAGTTATGTCCGCAGTACTGCTGTTGCCGCTCGTCGCGGTGCCGTCGGCCCACGCCACAGCCGACGTTCAGGGCACTGACCTGGGCAAAGCGCAGTTCACGGTGACGAACACAGCCACGAACGTCGCGGCCCGAAGCGACCGCAGGCCCGTCGCGGGTGGGGTCTACGACCGCAAAGTCGGAAAGACCTTCATCTCCTGGGCGGGTCAGTACGAGGACAGCTACGTCCAGACGTACGACCACCGCAAGGCCGCCTGGTCCACACCCAACCGGGTGGCGGACGGGGACAAGGACTCGCACAACTACCCGACCATGGTCCAGGCCAGGGACGGGCATCTGCTGATCTTCCGCGGCATGCACAACGTCGAGCTGCGCATGTCCCGTTCGCCCCAGGCGAACTCGGCCGACGGCGTCTGGGAAGAAACGCTGATCTCCAAGAACGCGGCCACGTACCCGATGCCGTTCGTCACGCGCGACGGCACGATCTACGTCTTCTACCGCGAGACGAGCCACGACCTCGACCACGTGTCGCCGGTGGACACGCGTCCGATGCTCTACGTGGTGTCCAAGGACAACGGCAAGACGTGGAAGACCTCCGCGGAACTGACCGGCGACCGGTTCGCGATCGGCTCCACCTCGCGTGCGGACAACATGAACGAGATCTACATCGGTCAGCTGCGGCAGGAGGACAACGGCCGCGTGCGGATCGCGTACACGCTCGCGGGCGGTGGCCCGGAAGGACATCTGCACGACCGCTACCACCGCAACATGTACTACACGTGGTTCGACCCGCGGAACCTGCACTTCTACTCGGCCGCGGGCAGGGATCTGGGCACCCAGATCGACGACGCCGACCAGGAGACCTACCTCAAGATCGCGGACACCCCGCTGACCCTGCCCAACGGTGTGAAGTCCCCCGACTACATCCAGCTCGTGGGCACCACGCTGGGCAGGCCGTTCGTGCTGTGGTTCACCGGCGACGACGCCAAGGGCCCGCTGCACGACTACCTGTCCACCTGGAACGGTCGCGCGTGGGAGACCAAGGAGATCGCACGCGGCCTGCGCACCCGCGACATGGAGCAGCTCGACCCGTTCACGTGGCGCGTCTACGCCACAGAGGACGGCAAGCCGAACGTGAACACCTACCTGGTTCGCCTCGGCCGCACGTGGAGCCCCGAGACCGTCATCCCGACGGCCAAGCCCGTACAGCGCGTCGAGGTCGTGGCGAACTTCCGCGACCCGGCCCGCGCGATCTTCTCGGGCGCCTCCTCCGACCGAGACGTCTCGATCGCCGACGGCGACATCAGCGTCACCGGCCTTACTCGCCGGTAGGGGAACGCGGGGCCCCCGCGTTCCGAACGGCAAACGCCCCCAGGACCGGCGCGGGTCCTGGGGGCGTTCGTCTACAGGTGCTGATTACTCAGCAGCACCGGCCTTCTTGCGGCGCACGAAGAACAGGGCACCGATACCGGCACCGACGAGCGCCAGACCGCCGACGAGCGGCCACAGGATCGACGCACCGGTGTAAGCCAGGTTGTCGTCCGTCTTGCCACCCGGAGCCGGGTTGTTCGTCGTCGTGGTGGTCGGAGCCGTGGTGGTCGTCGTGGTCGTGGTCGTGGTGGTCGTCGTGGTCTGCTTCTCACCGACGACCCAGTCCGCCTTGGCGTCCTTGTCGACCTTGACCTTCGAGTCGTGCGCGATGACCAGCGACTGCGTGCGGTAGCTGGAGTCCATGGCGACGAACAGGCGACCGGCGTGCAGCGTGGCCTCGGCGGAGACGTTCATCTTCGCCTCGCCCTTGGGGGCACCTTCCGGCACGTTGACGAAGAACTGCGAGACCTTGTCGCCCTCGGCCTTGGCGGTCAGCTCGGACTTGCCGGCCTTCTTCTCCACGTTGAGCGGCTTGCCGTCGGCGTCGGTGATGGCGACGCCCTCGGGGAGCTCCGCGGTCAGCTTCAGCTCGTTCGCGGACGTGGTGATCTCGAACGGGCCGATCTTCTGGCCGGACTTGCCGGACTGGGACGTCGGCTTGATCTCCAGCGTCGGCTTCGGCTGCGTCTTGAGGTCCTGAGCCTGCCCGATCAGCGCCTTGTAGAGCTTGACGACGTCGGCGTCCGCTTCCTTCTTGCCGGACGTCGCGCCGGTGATCTCGATGCCGTCGCTGAAGTGCCAGATCGCGGCCTGCGTGGCTGCGATCGCCTCTTCCTCGTCGTAGTCGCCCTTGTACAGCTCGTCGAGCTCGTTCGTGCTCTTCGTCGGGAACGAGTTGGTCAGGATCCAGAGGACCTTGCCGGCGTTCTCGCCCTTGAACTTGGTGTTCGGGTTGGGGTGCTTGTCCCAGTCGACTTCCTTGAGACCCTTGGTCTTGTCCAGGTCGGTCGGCAGCTCGACGCAGTACGAGAAGACCGTGCTGGCCTTGCCGTTCTCCTGCAGCTCAAGCGGGATGAGCTTGGTGCCGTACTCCTTCTCGTCACGGGCACCCTTCGGCAGGGTGTTCTTGTCGATCGTGACCGAGTACCCGTACTTCTTGTACGTGTCCGGCTCGACGGGCTTGACGATCACTTCGGCGGACGCCGCCAGCGTCGACATGGACAGAAGGGCGGTGGCGCCCAGCAGCGCCGCGCCGATCCTCAACCGGGAAGCCATGGGTCTCCTTGCTCGCTGAAGTTCGCCCGAACGCGGGGAAGTAGTGGCCTGTCAGGACGGTCGATGTGCGGTGATCGACACTGAACCGACAGGAAGCGACGGCGACACTAGCCGATCGAGTTACACCCGATGGGGTGAGGTATAAGAGGTACCACAGACCACCTGTGACCAGCAAAAAGCTACTCACTGTGTCCACAGTGGATAGGCCCCTGATGCATAAGATTTGTCAGGTGACGTTAGATTCGTTGCCGAACAGTTATCAATTGAGACGTTTGCTACGGATGACCAGCGGCAACGGTTCAGGGCTCACGCCACCAATTCGGTAACTTCCACCGGTCGAATGTCGCCGGGACGCAGTGAAGTGCCGCGCAGGCACATCTCGCGGGGCTCCGGGCGGCGGCCGGTGAGAATCCACCGGGTGAGCCCGGCCAGCTGGTAGGCGATGAGCGGTGGAACGGCGTCGCCGACGTGCCGGTAGGCGTTGCCGAGAATCGACACGTCGAACCGGAACTGCCGCGGGAAGCCCTGCAGCAGCGCCATCTCCCGGACCGTGCACAGGCGGTGCTGCTCGGGGTGGGCATAACGGCCGTTGCCGACGTGACCGCATTCGCGCTTGATCGTCCGCGCCGGTTCGTCCCACCACATGCGACCGTAGACGTCGGGGTGCGAACCCCAGTTCTGCTGCTCGACGATCTTGCGCTGGGCCGGGTTCAGCAACTCCGCGGTCTCCGGCGACCGGAGCAGATCCGCCCACGAACCGCCGTTCGCGGGAATTGCACGCATTCTTTCCAGGCTGCGGTCCTGAGAAAACGTCGGCGACACGTGAATGGGGTCGTCCGGGTCGGCCAGGCCCGCCTCGATCCGGGGCAGCTTGCCGATCGCGCGCCGGACCGTGATCGCGGACGGCCGGACGACCCGGCCCTCCCACAGGTCTTCCATGGTGAGCAACGGCAGGCCCGCGTCGACCGCGACCATCAGCGTGCGCTCGCGCAGCTGCGGCAGGCCGAACTTGGACAGCATGTGCGTGCCGCCCGCGACCGAGTAACCGATTCGGGTGAGTTCTTCGGCCAGGCTGTCGAAGTGGTGGCGCTGCTTGCCTTTCACGAGCTCGCGGGCGTTCTCGACGAGCACGACCTTCGGGCGCAGCTCCTCGGCGTAGACGGCGATCCGGCCCACCAACGAGTTCCGCGGGTCGTCGCGCAGGTGGTTCTGCGCGGTGATGCGGCTGAAGCCCGAGCACGGCGGGCACGCCAGCAGCACGTCGAGCTCACCGCGGCGCAGGCCCCAGACCTCGCGCAACGCCGCCGGCGACACCTTCGAGAGGTCGACCTCCAACGGGTCGACGCCGATGTTCGCGCGGTACGTGTCGTTGCAGCGCAACGAACCCAGGCGGGACGACGGCTTGCCGATCTGCGCGTCGGCGGCACCGACGACCCGGAAGTCGCGGTGGGCGTGGAAGCCGAAGCTCATGCCGCCCGCACCCGAGAAGATGTCGGCCACCGAGAAGGACACCACGAGATCGTACGGGCGAGGCTCCAAGGCGCCTTCCGTGACATCCCGTACCTTTCCGCCCTATGGAGCTGCCGCGTGCCTGGCAACGGCCGGACCCGTTGCGTGGACTCGACAGGATTTCCTGGGCCGAGGTCTACGACGGCCGGGGTGGCGCCGGTCGCGTGCCACGCCTGCTCCGCTCGCTCATGGACCCCTGCGCCGACGTGCGGCTGGACGCGCTCAGCTCGTTGGCCGACCGGCTGCTGACCGACGACACGGTCTCCGAGGCCTCGTTCTGCGCCGTGCCGTTCCTGGTGGAGCTGGGGGCGTCGTACAAGGTCGCCGGTGACGTACGCGATCGGGTGATCTTCCTGCTGGCCGCCATGGCGTTGGCGGGCAAGGGGTTCACCGAGGACGGCCGGCGCACGCACCGCCGGTGGAACGCGCTCGGCCGCGAACTCCCCCGCACAGCACCCGATTGGCTGACGCAGACCCGGCACGCCGTGTCCCAGGGCGCGCCGAAGATCTTCGAGGCGCTGGCGTCGGAACGGGTGGCGTGCCTCGTCGCGCTGGCCTGTGCCGTGCCGGAGAAGCTGCCCTCGTTCGTCGTCGGGCTGATCCAGGACATGACCGACCTGCCCGGCGAGGAGATGCTCGCCGACGCCGCCGAGATCGCCGTGGCGCTGTTGAGGCGGTCGCCCGAGTTACTGGGCGTGGACCTGCCGCGGCCGAAGGTGCTCGGCGAAGGGCTGGTGCGTCCGGCGCACCAGCCACGCGAGGTCGCCGCGGCCCTGATGGGCTACCGGTTCGCTCTCATCTCCGCGTACGGCGACGAGGGCGCCTGGTAGTCCCGGATGTGTTCGCTGTGGATGAAGGGCGCCTTCATCCACGTCAGGTGGATGAAGGCGCCCTTCATCGAGCAGCAGGCGCTTCGCTCTAAGCGATCACGGCCTCTTCGATGAACTCCTGCTCGGCCTGGGCCTCGTCCTCGACCGCGATCGCGGGCTCCAGGGCACCCAGTCCCGTCCCCCACTCCTGGTCCGCCAGGGCGAACGCCGCGACCGTCAGCGCGGCCACGGGCGCCCCGACGGGCATGTTCTCGCGGTGCAGGTCGAGGTCCAGGCGGCCACCGATCGGCGACGGGCTCAGCCGCAGCGTCGCGTGCGCGGGCTCGTCCGGGTGCGCCAGCCGGCACGCCCAGCCGGTGAAGATCACCCGGCGCTCGTCGACCTGGGTCGGCTGCACCGCACGCACGTTGGCGCCCACCGCACCCGAACGGATGTTGTCCGCGGCCTGCAGGACGAGCTCCTCGAACTGCATGGAGGAGATGCCGAGGTCCCAGCCGGCGACCAGGGCGACCTGCACCAGCGCGAGCGGCAGCGACGGAACGGCGTCCTCGAAGCACACCATCGCGCCGCCGTAGCGGGTGTTGATCTCGGTCGGCAGGAAGCCGTCCTCGGTCGCGATGCCGTCCAGCGTGAACGTGCCGCGGTAGCCGACGGTGCCGCGCAGGTGCTCGCCGACCCGGCGGGCCAGGTTGCGCATCTCGTCGCGGATCCACACGGGCGGGTCGTAGTAGGACGCACAGCCCGCGTAGAGGAACTTGGCCTGGCCCTGGCGGCGCGGCACGACCATCTCGATCGGACGCAGCACCGCGGTGCCGTCGGGGAACACGATGCCGTGCACGCTCACCGGAATGCCTTCCAGGAACGGCATGACGCGCACCTGCTCGCACTTGGGGGCGAGCACCTCGAAGGCCTCCTTGGCCTCCTCGTACGACCGCACGCGGCGCACGAAGTTGGCACCGCCGTTGATCGCGGGGCCGTCACCCGACCAGACGACGCCGGCGCCGCGGTCGAGGATCTCCGAGGCGCCCCAGAGACGTTCGAAGTCGAGGTCGAACACCATCGCGGGCGCGCGGCGAGCGGACAGCTCGTCCCACAGCGCGTCGATGGTGGTCTTGTTCTCCAGCTCGACCCACTTGTGCTCACGCGCGTTGAGCACGGGACGGCCCTGGAAGGAGCCGATCTCGTTGTAGGGCGTGCTGATCACGAGGGCCTCGGCCGCGGGGTCGAACTCCCTGAGGATCCTGCGGACCTCGGCCGACGGCTTGGTCAGCAGCTTGCCCAGGCGGCGCTGCTCGACCGCGACGAAGCCGCCCTTGATGCCCAGCGACACCCAGCGGGCGATCTCCGAATCATGCAGCGGGGCATGGTCGTCGGTATCCAGCACGAGCGTATGGCGAGCACCGAGCGCATGAAGCTCATGCGCACGTTTCGCCAGACGCGTGCCACCGGCCAGCACGACCAACCGGTCACCGAACAACCTGCCCAAGCGCTCGTTGAGCGCCGCGAAGACATGATCCATCGCCGAGAACCCGCTTTGAGAAGAAGCAGAAGGATGCGACCGGCGATCGCCGGGTGACGCGTAGCGTAGAGCCACCCGGTATGTGTGTCGAAGCACGGTCCGGCAACGGCCGGATGAATCTTGCGACGGGCCTGTCCGAACAGGCCCTTCGACAAGTGGATCAATTGATGATCTATGTGCGCCCTAGGCGCGTGCCGCGTCCCGAAGGACCTGGTCAACGCGGTTGAGGAAGCTGCGCTTGGGGTTGATCGCGGGCAGCGGGGCGGTGAGCTCTGCTGGACCGGGCGTGGGTGCGGCTCCCACGATCTCGGCCACGTTGCGCAGGAACTCCTGCCGCTTGAACTCGTGCACGGCTACGTCGTGCAGGAGTCCGGCGATGCTCGTGTGCACAGCGCGATGGGGGTAACTCACTCGTGTGTTATCGGCGCAGTGAGGGTCGACCTTTAGGGTCAACTTGTGCGAGTTCTGGTGACCGGCGCCACTGGCTATGTCGGACGTGCTGTAGTGCGTGAGCTGCAGGTTCATGGACATGAACCTGTCGTGTCCTATCAGCGCCTCTCCGAGCCGTTCGGGCCGATCGACGCCGACGCGGTCATCCACCTGGCCGGTGCCGCCCGCGTCCGGGAGTCGTTCGAAGATCCACTTCACTACTACGCGGTGAACGTGGGCGGGACGCTGAACCTGCTGAAGGCGTTGGAGGGGCAGCGATTCCTCCTCGCGTCGACCGCCGGGGTGTACCGGCCGTCCGACGTCCCGCTGACCGAGGACTCGGCCCTGGAACCCTCCTCGCCGTACGCGGCCACCAAGGCCGCCGCCGAGGACCTCGTGGCGTGGGCTGCGCGGTCCGGGCGCATCGGGGCGACCACGCTGCGTTTGTTCAACGTCGCTGGAGGTGGTGACACCGACACCACTCGGGTGATCACGCGCGCCGTGGCCGCGGCCGCCGGGACCGTCGACGGCATGGAGGTCTACGGCGACGGCACGGCCGTGCGCGACTTCGTGCACGTGCGGGACGTCGCTTCGGCGTTCGTGATCGCTTTGGAGGCCTGCTCGGTCGGCGAGTCGGCGGTCTGCAACGTCGGCGCCACGCCCGCGTCCGTCCGGGACGTGCTCGACGCCGTCGCCGAGGTGAGCGGGCGGCCGGTGGACGTGACGTGGCGACCGGCGCACCCCGGTGAGGTGCGGATGCAGCGGGCGGACGTGTCACGGCTGCGAGCGCTGGGGTGGCAGCCCTCGCACTCGTCGCTCACCGACATCGTCAAGGACCAGTGGCTCGCTTCGGCACCGGCACCCGGTCGAGGTCCTTCGCGATGACGATCTCGCCGTCGAACTCCCGCGCCGCCTCGGCGTGGAACTCGGCGGGGTCCTCGTAGCGCTGGGAGAAGTGGGTGAGCACCAGCTTGCGGACGCCCGTCTCCTTCGCGACGCGGGCCGCCTGCTGGGCGGTGAGGTGGCCGTGGTCGCCCGCCAGCTTCGTGTCGCGGGCGAGGTAGGTGGACTCGATCACCAGCAGGTCGGCCTGGTCGGCGAGCTCGTAGACGTTGTCGCACAGGCGGGTGTCCATGATGAACGCGAACTTCTGCCCCTTGCGGGGTTCGCTGACGTCTTCGAGCTTGACGCCGTTGAGCTCGCCCTGGTGCTGGAGCACGCGGACCTGCGGGCCCTGGATGCCGTGCTCCCTGAGCTTCTCCGGGAGCATGCGGTGGCCGTCGGGTTCGACCAGGCGGTAGCCGAAGCTGTCGATGCCGTGGTCGAGCCGGTAGGCCTCCAGCGTGCCGAACTTGCCGCTGGCGATCTCGCCGTCTCCGTCGACGGGCACCTCCTCGATGTCCGCGGCGTCGTAGAAGGCGCTGGCGTAGCGGAGACGTTGGAAGAAGTGGGCGCCGGACCGCGGGTAGTGGGCGTGGACGGTGTGCGGGACCCGGTCGAGGCTGAGCCGTTGCACGATGCCCGGCACGCCCAGGCAGTGGTCGCCGTGGAAGTGCGTGAGGCAGATCCGGGTGATGTCGCTCGCAGCCGCGCCCGAGCGCAACAGCTGCCGCTGGGAGCCGTCGCCGGGGTCGAACAGGAAGCCCTCGCCGTCCCACCTCAGCAGATAGCCGTTGTGGTTGCGCTGGCGCGTGGGAACCTGGCTGGCCGTTCCCAGGACGATCAGTTCCCGGACTGTCACCCCCTGACGTTAACGTCTGTCCCATGCAGAGCGTGGAAGTGGCGGCGTCGTGGCCCGCCTCGAACGTCGCGGTGGCCGTGGTGTCCGGCGGTGCCGTCGTGGGCTCGTTGGGCGATCAGCAGCGCGTGTTCCCGCTCGCGTCGGTGACGAAGCTGCTCACGGCCTACGCGGTGCTGGTGGCCGTCGAGGAGGGCGCGGTCGAGTGGGACCAGCCGGCCGGTCCTCCCGGTGCGACCGTGCGGCACCTGATCGCGCACACGGCCGGGTACGCGTTCGACAAGCCCGAGGTGCAGGCCGCGCCGGGCACCCGCCGGATCTACTCGAACGCGGGCTTCGACGTGCTGGCCGATTTCGTTTCGGACGCCTGTGAAATGCCGTTCGCCACTTATCTGCACGAGGCTGTTTTCGCGCCTTTGGGCATGAATTCCTCGGCTTTGGTCGGCTCAGCCGGAGCGGGCGCCGAGTCGTGTGCCGCAGATTTGGCTTTGTTCGCCGCTGAGCTGCTGTCACCGAAACTGGTCTCCCTTGAGCTGGTGCGCGAGGCGACCTCGGTCGTGTTTCCCGGACTGAACGGCGTTCTACCTGGTTATGGTATGCAGAAGCCGAACGACTGGGGCCTCGGCTTCGAAATCCGGAATGGCAAGTCACCGCACTGGACCGGGCTTTCTTTCTCGCCGCGGACGTTCGGGCACTTCGGCCAGTCCGGCACTTTCCTGTGGGTCGACCCGGACATTTCCGCGGCCTGCGTGGCGTTGACGGACCTGCGTTTCGGACCGTGGGCGGTCGAGGCGTGGACGCCGTTCTCCGACGGCGTCCGCGCGGAGCTCAGTCAGCGAGCCTGAGCGCCAGCTGCCGGAGCACTTCCTTGACGTCGGCGTCCTCGCAGTCGTTCTCGTACGCCTGCGCGACGCCGTGGAAGGCGTAGAGCAGTCCCGCGGTGAACCAGCCGAACTGCCCGAGCACCTGGTCCATGGCCTGCTTGAGAGCCTGGGCGCCGGCCTCGTTCAGGTCCCCGTCGACCTTGACCTCGTAGCTGAACACGCCCTCCTGCAACGACTTGAGGGCCGTGCGCAGGTAGTCGCCCGACTCGTCGGCGTCGTAGGTGAGCGTCAGGACGCCGAGCGCCCGCTGCATGATCTCCCGCTGGTCCACACGCCAACTCTGCCCTGTCGTGTCACCGCGCGACACCCCAACGCACCCATGCGGGGTCCTCGGGAACCAGCTGCCGTTCGAAGGCCTCCGCGATCGACTCGACGTCCCACTCCGCCTGTTCGATCACCGGCTCCTTCGGACTCGTCTGCCCCATGACGTGCAACCGCCCGTTGGCGAACCGGATCAGCTGCCCGGTGACCTTCGCCGCCCGATCGCTGAGCAGGTACGTGACCAGCGGCGCGATCGTCTCGGGCGGCCCACTGGGCCCGGCCTCGCTGTCCGCCGCCGCCATCCGCGTCCAGGCGACCGGGCACACGGCGTTGACCCGGATCCCCTTGTCCTGCAGCTCGTTCGCCGCACCGGCCGTGATGCTCGCGACGGCACCTTGGGACGCGCTGTAGGCCAGCGCCGTCGGCTGCCCGGCCATGGCGATCGAGCCGAGGTTGACGATCGAGCCCCGCCGCATGCTCTGCGCGGCCGCGTTGGTGCAGTAGAGCGTGCCCAGGACGTTGACCTCGATGAGCTCACGCATCTTCGCGGGATCGTCCTGGCCGATGGCGGCCTGGTAGTGGATGCCCGCGTTGTTGACGAGCCCGTCGATCCGCCCGAACGCGGCCGTGCACGTGTCCACCGCGGCCTGCGCCTGCTCGGGATCCGTGACGCTGCCCGCGCTGACGACTGCCCGGCCGCCCTGCAGGGTGATGAGCTCGGCGACCTGCCTGGCCAGCGGCTCGTCCACGTCGTTGATCACCACAGCGGCCCCGCTGTTGGCCGCGTGGGTGGCGAACGCGCGTCCCAAACCCTGCCCGGCACCGGTGACCACCACGGCTTTGCCCGCCAGAATCGCCATACTTCAAGTGTGGCCAAACGGGCTCACTGAGCGGTCAGTCAGGTCGGCGAGTGGCCGCTGTCCGCGCCGAACGGCGTATGTGGAACGACGACCGGTCAGCCGGATTTCTCAACCGGTTTCCGCAGATCAACCACTGTGGAATCGATTGCGCTGACGGCTCGTCCTCAGTAGAAAGTTCACTAATCGAAGTCGTACACGATCGTGTCGATGTCCTGCTCCAGCAGAGTCCGGACGATGATCGGCTCGACTCGCTCCCACCGCCCGCCGGCCAGCCCGCAACCGATGCGCGGCATGTGCACGCTCGCCTTCAACTGCTTCGCGTGCCCGGCCAACGCCACCAGGCACCGCTCGATCGCCTCGTATCGAACCGGCGGTCCGTTGCTGCCCGTGCGGGTGCCACGCTGCCCCACCATGTTCGCAACCCAGATGTCGGGCCTCACCTGAACCAACTGCGTCGCACCGAGCCCGAAGTCGTTGCCCGCACGCCCCCGATGCCACTCGCGGTAGGCCCGTTCCGGCTCCGGCCACCGCTTCGACAGGGCGAGCACGAACCCCTTGCCCCAGCCACCCAGGTCGTTGCAGACGTGCGCGATGATCTTCGGCCCCTTGGCCTGGGGGCTCGTCGCATCCCCCTTGATCACCCGCAACGTGCGCATGCGGCGATGCTGCCCGCACGGAGGTTCGCCTGTCGACGCGATTTCTTCAGGGAGCTTCGCCTCGCCGGTAGCTGTAGTGGATGAAGCCGGGGAGGTACGTGCCCAGCTTGTCGTAGAGCGAGCGGGCCTCGGCGTCCTCCAGCGTGTTCCAGTAGAGGCTGCGGAAGCCGTGCTCCTCAGCGTCCCGCGCCACCCACCTGATCATGGCCGTGGCCACGCCTCGGCGTCGAACACCGCTGTCGACGAACAGGTCAGCCAGATAGCACCGTCCGGAGACACCCCAGACACTCGCGTGGAACACGTAGTGGGCGACGCCGACCATCCTGCCGTCGAGCCACGCTCCGATTCCGCGCGTCTCCCCGCCGAGCAGGCGCCGCCAGGCGCGCTCGTAGTCCTCGTCAGTGCGCTCGGTCTCGAAGTAGGCGTCCTTGCCACGAATCAGCGGTTCCCAGCCGTCACGATCGGCCTCGTCCAAGAAGTTGATCTCCACCATGAAGTCATGGTGCACGCGAAAGAGAGCGTTCGGCAGCGCACGAACCCGCTACCCTCGAACTCCGAAGAAGGCGGTGATCAACCTGGACGACGTGAACACCGTGGTCGGATTCCTCATCACGTGGATCATTCGTGACTCGGAGCGGTTCAAAGGACAGTCCCGCAACCGCGCAATCGACCGGCACCTGGAAGAGCTCGCCCGCGTCGTGACCGAGAAGCTCGACGACGACTCACTGATCTCTCGCGTGCGGACCGAGGTCAGCCAGACGACGGAGCTGCGCCCGCGCACCAGGCATGACCTCATTTCCGCCCTGTCCATGGCCATGGCCGACCGCGAGTGGGCAATGCAGCTCCACGGCCTCGTCTCCACGCTGGAGGAGATCGCCGACAGTGCCGCAGAGCCGCCGGACTCAAAATCCCGTGGGGCCGTCGTCTCGAACACGATCAGCGGGATGGTCCACGGCACGGTCGTCCAAGTCGACAACATCCACGGCGACATCAGCATCCGGCGCGAGCGCGAGTAGGGACGAGAAAACGATGCAGGTCGCAACCCTGGCCATCGCGATCCTCGCGCTGCTGGTGTCCTGCCTGTCCTTCGCCTGGCAGATCTTCAGCTTCTCCGCTTCCGGCCGGAAGGTGAGGGCCTACGTCTCCATCGGCTGGCGAGGAGCTGAGGACGACTCGTTGATCCTGAGCTCGATCAAACGCCGCGACGATCCGCTCGACCGCCTGTCCCAGTTGTCCGGCAAAGGCCCGTCCACGCCGGTGCTCGGCGTCACCGTGCACAACGTGGGCCGCTCCGACCTGTACGTCTCCGCCGTCTTCGTCGCAGGTACCTCGAAAGCCGACACGCACATCCCGGCAGTGAGAACGACCTGGCCACAACTCCCTCACCTGCTGAAGTCCGGTGACAGTGAGAACTGGTACCTCGACGCGGCCGAGTTCGAACGGATCTGCGCCGGCTGGAACCTGATCAACGGCAACCGCAGGTCCACGATCGAGCTGCGCATCTCGCTGAAGGACGGCCGGACGGTGCGAGCCCGCCGCCGCATCAAGGTCGCGGAACTCCAACGAATCTGGAACGTCGCAAAGGCGAGCAGCGGCCTCCCTGTAGGCACCCCGGCACCAGGAACCGCCTGACCGCACACCTGACCCAGGCACGACGCGACAGGTGGGTCATGTAGGCGCGAAGCGCCACATGACCGGGGGTCCGGGGGCGAAGCCCCCGGCTGGGGTCTGGGGGCTCGGCCCCCAGAAAACACAACGAAAGATCCCTGTCTGCGTTTTCCGCAGACAGGGATCTCCCGGATCTTTCGTCGCGCGCTCGACAGGATTCGAACCTGTAACCTTCTGATCCGTAGTCAGATGCTCTATCCGTTGAGCTACGAGCGCAGGTCTTCAATTATAACCGATCCCCTAGAGGCTCGGCCTTGCGGAGGCTCCGGGATTTGAACCCGGGATGGGGGGTTACCCCAAACCGCATTAGCAGTGCGGCGCCATAGACCAGACTAGGCGAAGCCTCCCGGGACCATCCTTGGCCACGACGCATAGGTTACACAGGTCCCCAACCGAGTTGCAAAACGCCCCCCTCTAACCGCGAAACGTGCTGGTCAGGGCACGTGCGGACGGCTTGAGAGGGGCGTTAAACGCCTGTTCACGCGAGATGAAGTGACCTAGATCATCCCGAGGCGAGTTCCAGGAACGGTTGGAGGGACTCGGGATTGCGGAGGGCGCCTCGGCTGACGGCCTTCTCCGGGTCGGCGCCGGCGAGGATCTTCTTCACCGGGACCTCGCACTTCTTGCCGTTCAGGGTTCTGGGGATCTCGGCGACGGCGACGAAGCGGTTCGGGACGTGGCGCGGGGACAGGGACGAGCGCAGTTCCTTTCGCAGCAACGGTTCCACGTCGGCCAGCGAAACGCCGTCGAGGACCACGAAGCAGAGCAGTTCGCCCTCGGTCACGCCGGAGGTGTCGATCACCAGGGAGTCGACGACGCCCGGGACGGACTCGACCACGCGGTAGAACTCCGAGGTGCCCATGCGGACACCGCCTCGGTTCAGGGTCGAGTCGGAGCGGCCGTAGATCACGGCCGAACCTCGCGGGGTGATGCGGATCCAGTCGCCGTGGCGCCAGATTCCCGGGTAGGTGTCGAAGTAGGCGTCGCGCAGGCGCTCCCCGGAGGTGTCGCCCCAGAAGAAGACCGGCATGGACGGCATGGGCTTGGTGATCACGAGCTCGCCGACGGCGTCGTTCAGGGCGTTGCCCGCCTCGTCGAACGCGTGGACGGACGCGCCGAGGGCCCGGCAGGAGAGTTCGCCCAGCCAGACCGGGCGGTCCGGGGAGGCTGCCACGAAGGCCGTGCACAGGTCGGTGCCGCCGGAGACCGAGGCGATCTGGACGTCCTTGCCGACGGCCTCGGCGATCCAGCGGAAGCCTTCCGGGGTCAGGGGTGCGCCGGTCGAGCCGACCACGCGCAGGCCCGTCAGGTCGTAGCGGGACGACGGGGTGAGGCCCTCCTTCAGGCACGACTGGACGTAGGGGGCCGAGGTGCCGAAGTAGGTGACTCGGTGCTGTTCCGCCAAGTGCCACAACGTGTTCAGCGACGGGTAGGCCGGGCTGCCGTCGTACAGGACGATCGTGGTGCCGACCAGCAGGCCGCCGACCAGGTAGTTCCACATCATCCAGCCGGTGGTGGTGAACCAGAAGAAGCGGTCGCCGGGGCCGAGGTCGCTGTGCAGGGCGAGCATCTTCAGGTGTTCCAGGACGATGCCGCCGTGGCCCTGCACGATGCCCTTGGGCAGGCCCGTGGTGCCGGACGAGTAGAGCACCCAGAGCGGGTGGTCGAACGGCACCGGCGTGAACTCCAGCGCGGCACCGGCGAAGGAGTCGACCAGGTCGGTGAAGGAGTGGGTGTCCGGCAGCGAGGCGCCGTTGTCCAGGTAGTCGATCAGGACCGTGGCGCGCAGCGACGGGATCTGCGAGCGGATCTCCTCGACGACCGGGCGGCAGTCGAAGGACCGTCCGTTGTAGACGTAGCCGGAGACGGCGACGAACACGACCGGCGAGATCTGGGTGAAGCGGTCGGCTACCGCGCGGGCGCCGAAGTCCGGGGAGCAGGACGACCACGTGGCGCCCAGCGAGGCGGCCGCCAGGAAGGCGATCAGGGCTTCGGGGGCGTTCGGGACGAGGGCCACCACCCGGTCGCCCGCGGAGACGCCCAGGGAGGCCAGCGCGGCCCGGAAAGCGGCCACCCGGGAGCGCAGGGCGCCGAACGTCAGCGACGAGGCGGCGCCGTCCTCGCGGTGGAAGATCACGGCGAGGTCGTCGTCGGCGCCCCGGCGCAGGGCGTGCTCGGCGTAGTTCAGCGTCGAACCCGGAAACCACTGGGCGCCCGGCATCTCGGACGACCCCAGCACCCGGTCGAACGGGGTGTGGAACTTGACGTCGAAATACGCAGCTATGGCGCCCCAGAACCCCTCCAGGTCTGAGACGGACCACTCCCACAACGACTCGTAGTCGGGGAAGTCGTGGTCACGCTCCGAACGGAGCCATGACCGGAAGGCGGTCATCCCGTTGTCCCTCGTGGGGTCGGGGCGCCACAGCAGTTCGACGTCGGTGTCGGTCATGCCCCATGTCTAGTTGAGGCGGAACCGCACGTCCATGTGTGATTGGTGGACAGGACGTCCACCACCGGTGTGGAACTACCCCGCCGCCAGCAGCTCGTCGACCGCGCTGGTCAGCCGGGCCGCGTCGGCCGGGGCCAGCACGAGCCAGCCGTCCTGCTTGCGGAGGAGGTAACGGCCCTCTCGGGTGTCTAGCCACGACACCGAACGGCCAGTCGGGCGCGGTACGCCGTCGCGGTTGCGGGCGGTGAGGCCCAGCTCTCCGCCGCCGATCCGGGACGTCACGGCGCGCAGCAACGTGTGCGCCTCCGGTTCGCGGATGCCGGCGTCGCGCAGGACGTCCAGGAACGCCTGCTTGCCGTCCTGCTCCCCCGCCTTGCCCGCCCGCACGTAGTCGTCCCAGCGCACGTTCACGGCACGGCCGGTGCCGGGCGCGAGGCCCGGTAACGACGACACCGTGGCCGAGGCCAGCGAGGTCGGGCGGAACGGGAACAGGTGCACGTCGTTGTTGACTCGCGCGGCGAACGCGCCGCCCCAGCCCGCGCAGGCGATGCCGCGGGCCAGTTCCGCTCCCTTGAAGTACGCGATCTCCAGCGCGCGGTCGAACTCGCCCAGGCCGCTCACCAGCGCACGCAGGTCCGGGTCCGGACGGTGCACGGTGCCCAGCCCGCGGGCGTAGAGCGTCTGCGAGCTCTCCTCGACGAGACGCTGCCGCGCCGCTCGGGTGGCGCCCACGTGGGGCGTGCCGAGCGGCACGACGCGATCCTCGCCGTGCACGGCCTGCCACAGCAGGAAGAACTCCTGCGAGCTCACCGTGAACTGGCGTTCGTTCACTGACCGATCACCGGCGGGGCCGCCTTGCGGTCCAGACCGAAGACGTTGTCGTCCTCTTCCAGGTAGCTCGCGCTCTTGTGCTCGCGCGCGTCGTCACGGCCCTGGCCCGCCGCGGGGGCACCGGCCATCGGCGCGCCGCCCATCGCGAGCGGGTTCTGGAACGCCTTGGTCTGGCCACCGGTGGACGGCGACGCGGCCGCCGAGGCGGCTCCGGCGACGGAACGCTCGTTCACACCGGCCAAGCCACCGCCACCACCGGCAGGACCACCGGCACCGCCGCCACCGGCAGGGCCGCTCTGGTTGCCGGAGCCGGAGTTGAACGGACGGGACAGGCCCATGCCCATGCCGCCGAACCCGTCACCGCTGCCGCCACCGCGGACACCGGCGCCACCGCCGTAGCCGCGCGACGACGACGTGGTGTTCGTGGTGCCGCGGTTCGCAGCGGCGGCCGTGGTCGTGACGGGAGCACCGGCACCACCCGCGCCACCGGCACCGCCGTCCGCGGTCGTGTTGTTGCGCGCCGCGAGGTCGCCGCCACCCAGCGTCGGGTTGGGGTTGACCGGGTTCACCGGAGGCGTGAACTGCGCCGGCACGGTCTGGTCGACCGCGGCCGAGTTGCGCTGGAACGCCGCCATCACGTCCGCCGCGCGGCGGTGCGAGGCGTCGTTGGCCGCGAGGGTCTCGACCGGGCTGGTGCCGAGGGTCGCGAAGCCCTGGAAGGCGCTGGACGTGGTGGGCTGGCGCAGCAGGGCGGCACGGTCCGTCTCGATGCCCACGAGGCCCGCGGCCGAGTCCATCATCGTCAGCTGGTCCCGCACGAGCGCGGGGCGCGGAGGAACCGCCGGAGCCGTCGCCGTCACCGTGGCCGGCGACTCGACCTTGGCCGGGGGCGGCGGCATCGCGGCACGGGCGGCCTCGACGTTGTTGGTCTCGGTCGTGATCGCGGCGGCCACCTTGTGCGCGTAGTTCGACGTGTCGTCGACCCAGTTGGTGACCTGGGTCAGACCGTCACGGGCGAGCCGGGCGGACTCGCTGTCCCAGCCGGCGGTGGAGTCCTCCACGGCCTTGAGCAGGTGCTCCCGCACACCGGCGATGTCCTCGCCGATCTTCTGCCAGTTCGTCGCCGCGGCCTGGGCACCGGCGAGGTTCACGCCGTTGTGCACCATGTTGTAGAGGTCCTCGTGCGAGTAGACCATCCAGTCGATCGGCTCGTGCAGCTTCTCGCGGTCGTACTTGTGGTCGTCGTAGGGCGGCGGCTTGTCCTTGCCGCTGTTGCCGTTGCCCTTGTTGTCGTGCGATCCCTGAGTCACCAGGACCCCCCGGCCTTGTTGAAGCCCTGCTTGGCTTCGTCGTCGGCGTTGCGGGTGTTCTCGCGGTTCTTGTTCAGCGCGGCGCTGATGTCGTCGAGGACCTTGAACAGGTCCAGCAACGCCTTCGCCGCGCCCGAGTCCTCGCCGACGGCGAGCTCGGCGAACCGCGCGCTGATCGCCCTCGCCACCGGGTTCTCACCGAACTGCAGCGGCGTCGCCAGCTGGTCGCTCGTGCGCTTCCACAGGTCCATCACCTGGTCCCGCGCGTGCTCGACCGCCTTGATCAACGCATCGGCGGCGTCCTCGTCGAGCGTCAGCTTTCCCTTGTCCGCGGCCTGGTCCAGCTTCGCCGCGGCATGGCTCGCCTCCGCCTTGTCCACCAGCATCTGTTGCTGGAGAACAGGTTTCACCGCCGCCAGCTGCTCCGCGGTGATCGGCGTGGTGGTCGCCGTCGAGACCGCGGGTGTCTCAGTGCCTGTCCCAGTGCCTTCAGCCATCCTCACAACCCCCTGCACTGCTTACTCGTCACCGCAGCACTGAGTGTTACTCGCAGCTACACCCAGTCAGCCGTCCGAAGCATCCCTTAGATGTACCTGGAGGACGGTTCGGTTCCAATCCGCCGTAAAGACTCTTACCTCATGTGTGCGTCGAACCAGTTCAACGCACGAGTCCACGCTTCGTCACTGGAAACGTCGAAACGGACCACATCCGACGCGGTTTCCGAGCTGATCACCGCATCTCGAAGCTTGCTCACTTCTTCGGAGTCGTCGTCGCGGTAGATGCCGAGCCACGGGCACGTGAGGTCGGACGCGACGTCCACCAGCGCGGGCAACCCTTCCGACAACGGCTCCAGAATTCCGGGCCCCGCAACGGTGACGGCTGCCCCGATCGTGCGACTCGCCGCGACCACCATCGCGACCGTGCCGCCGATGTCGAACCCGACGACGCCCATGCGGTCCGCGCTCACGCCCTGCTGGCCCAGCCAGACGAACGCGACGTCGGTGTCCTCCAGCAGGCGGTCGCCGGAGAGCTTGCTGACCTGGTCCCGGATGTCGTCGCCGTGCACGCGGTCCGCGTCGTAGAGGTGCGGCGCGATCGCGAGCCAGCCCTCCGCGGCCAGGCTGCTGACCAGCGAGCGAACGCCCGCGGTGATGCCACGGGCCTCGTGCAGCACCACGAGCCCGCCGCGCACGGCGCTGTCGGGTTCGGCGATCGTCACCCGCAGCTCACGGCCGTCGGTGAGGGAAAGCGTCTCGATGCGGGTAGTGGTCATGTTTCTTACCCTTCCACGCCGGGGTGAACTCCAGTCAACGTGACCAATCGGACGGAGCAATGCGAGGATCGGTGGCATGACCGTGCGAACCCGTGCTGACCTGGCGTCGTTGCCCGCCTACGTGCCCGGCAAGTCCATCCCCGGCGCCATCAAGCTCGCGAGCAACGAGGTGTCCGCCGGACCGCTGCCCAGCGTCGTCAAGGCGATCGCGGAAGCAGCCACCGGTGTCAACAGGTACCCCGACTCGGGCTCCGTCGAACTCACCGGGCGGCTCGCCGACAAGCTCGGCGTCCCCGCCGACCACCTCGCCCTCGGCTGCGGCTCGGTGACCCTGTGCCAGCAGCTCGTCCAGGCGACCTGCACCGAGAACGACGAGGTGCTGTTCGCGTGGAGGTCGTTCGAGGCCTACCCGATCGTCACGCACGTGGCGGGCGCACGGCAGATCCGCGTGCCGTTGACCTCCGAGCACGTGCACGACCTGGACGCGATGGCCGCGGCGATCACCCCGAACACCCGGATGGTCTTCGTCTGCAACCCGAACAACCCGACCGGCACCGCGCTGCGCACCGAGGAGATCGAGGCCTTCATCGCGAAGGTGCCGCGCGACGTGCTCGTGGTGCTCGACGAGGCCTACAAGGAGTTCGTCGAGGACGCGCACGTCCCGGACGGCGTCGAGCTCGCCAAGCAGCAGTGGGCGGCGGGCCACGACAACGTCGCGGTGCTGCGGACGTTCTCCAAGGCGTACGGTCTCGCGGGCCTGAGGGTCGGTTACGCGGTCGCACCGCCCGTCGTCGCCGAGGCGCTGCGCAAGGTCTACGTGCCGTTCTCGGTGAACGCCCTCGCCCAGGTCGCCGCCATGGCCTCGCTGGACGCCGAGGACGAGCTGATGGTCCGCTGCCGCGCGATCGTGGCCGAGCGCACCCGCGTCCGGGGAGAGTTGCTCGCGCTGGGCTACGAGGTGCCGGAGAGCCAGGCGAACTTCGTGTGGCTGCCGCTGGGCGAGCGCACGGCCGCGTTCAACGAGCACTGCCTGGCGCACAAGGTCGTCGTGCGCGCGTTCGCGGGCGAGGGTGCCCGCGTGACGATCGGTGAGCCGGAGGAGAACGACGCCTTCCTGGCCGCCGCCCGCGCGTTCACTTCATGAGCAGCTGAACGATCGCCGCGACTCCCACCACCACGATGACGCCGCGCAGCACGGCCGGTGGGAGTTTGCGGCCGATCTTGGCCCCGATCTGGCCGCCGACCACGGAACCGACGGCGAGCAGCAGCACGGCCTCCCACGCCACGTCGGCGATGAAGATGAACAACACGCCGGCGATCAGGTTCACGAACGCGGTCAGCAGGTTCTTCAGCGCGTTCATCCGCTGCAGGTGCTCGTTGACGAGCACGCCCATGATGCCCATGACCAGCACGCCCTGCGCGGCCCCGAAGTAGCCGCCGTAGATGCCCGCGGCGAAGACCCCGAGCCACAGCAGCACGCCACCGTCGTTGTGGCCCCTGCGGTGGGCGAGCTTGCGGTTGAGCCACGGCTGGATCACCACGAGGACCAGCGCGATCACGATCAACACCGGCACGATCGCCTGGAACGCCTTGGCGGGCAGCGTCACCAGCAGGATCGCGCCGATGATGCCGCCGAGGATCGACGCCGGCAGCAGCTTCGCGATGCGTGACCGCTGGCCCTTGAGCTCCTCGCGGTAGCCCCAGGCACCGGAGAGCGAGCCGGGCACGAGACCGAGGCTGTTGGAGACGTTCGCGACCACGGGCGGGTAGCCGACGGCGAGGAGCACGGGGAACGT
Source organism: Lentzea sp. NPDC004782 (assembly GCF_040609115.1). Classification (NCBI taxonomy): domain Bacteria; kingdom Bacillati; phylum Actinomycetota; class Actinomycetes; order Pseudonocardiales; family Pseudonocardiaceae; genus Lentzea; species Lentzea sp. NPDC004782. The sequence continues at coordinate 94,279 of NZ_JBEXJN010000028.1, read as the reverse complement.
CACGAGCGTGCCGCTGCCGACGACGGTGTTGATGCCGCCCGCGAACACCCCCGCGATGACCACGGCGATTGCTTCCCAGACCGTCATGTCACCCCCAAATACCCGATGGTTAGCGACGCTAACACTCCACTCGGGACAGCGCGGTGTGGTGCTGATGACACAGGTCGCGGAAGACGAACCGGCCCCCGGTGTGCCCGTGGGGTCGTCCTGCGCGAGTGCCACAGCCGAGGCAGACCCCTCCGACAACTGCGCCCCGGTGGCATGCTGGTCCGGTGACACCGGAGGACCTCGCCCACCTGCGCCGGGCACGCGACCTGATGGACCGCGACTACGCCCAGCCGCTGGACGTCCCCGCGATGGCCCGCGCCGCCCTGATGTCCCCGTCGCACTTCGCCCGCCAGTTCCGCGCGGCCTACGGCGAAACCCCGTACGGCTACCTGATGACCCGCCGCATCGAACGCGCGAAGGCGTTGCTGCGCCTCGGCACCCTCTCGGTCACCGAAGTCTGCGTAGCGGTCGGCTGCACCTCGCTCGGCTCGTTCTCGGCCCGCTTCACCGAACTGGTCGGCGAGACCCCGTCCGCCTACCGCGCACGCTCCCACACCGCACTGGCCGTCGTGCCCGGATGCCACCTGAAGGGCCTGACCAGACCGAGCAGATTTCGAGAAGCGTCGCGCCCCCGGCGTCCCTAGGGTCACTTCCCATGAAGCTCTCGCACACTTTCCTCTACGTCCACGACCAGGACATCGCCCTGAAGTTCTACCGCGACGTCATCGGCCTCGAGGTCCGCGCCGACGAGACGGTCGAGGACTACCGCTGGCTCGCCGTGGGCCCAGCAGACCAGCCGGACCTGGAGATCGGCCTGGCGCGCATCGGCCCACCCGTCCCGCCCACCGACTACGAGGCCCTGAACGCGTTGCTCGCCAAGGGATCCCTGCAGGGCCTCATCTTCGAGGTGGACGACGTGGACGCGAAGTTCGAACAGGTCCGCGCGGCCGGCGGCGAGGTGCTGCAGGAACCGATCGACCAGTTCTACGGCGTCCGCGACTGCGCCTTCCGCGACCCGTCCGGCAACATGATCCGCTTCTCCAGCAAGCGCTAGCCCAGGGCGCTCTCCGAGGGCGAAGCCCTGAAGGGGGTCCGGGGCGCAGCCCCGGCTGGGGGTCTGGGGGCTCGGCCCCCAGAAGACACCTGGAGCGAGGCATGGTCGACGCTCTCCGTCGACACACGTCACCCCGAGCGGAAGCGGAGGGATTTGAACCCCCGGACGGTTGCCCGTCTCCCGCTTTCAAGCTGAGCGCTGCTTAGCTCTGTGCATCGCCAGGTCTTTGCAGGACAAACGTACCCTAGCAGCGAGCGTAGGTCGGCAAAGCGTGTGCACTTAAGTTGATCACGCTAGGGTTCTTCTCGTTTGAGGGGTCAGACTGAGGCGAGCTGGCCGTCGGCCCACTGGCGGGCGGCGTCCGCCATACGCTGCTTCCACGGCTGTGGGTCGCTGGTAGCGATGTCGGTCCACATGTCGACGTTGGCGCGGGCGAACACGCCGAGCGCGGTTCGAGGGGCAGAGGCCCATGCGCGCGTGCGGCTCACGAGTTGCTCGGCCTGTGCGGCGGTGTGCCCGGCGGCGATCAGCCGCAGGGCGAGGCAGCACGGGTCGATCCACGCGCCGCCACGAGTCGGCCATGCCCAGTCGATCATGCGGGGCGTGCCATCCTGCGTGATCAGGATGTTGTCCGGGTTGTAGTCGGTGTGCAGCAGCGTCTCGCCGCCGAGCAGCTCGGCCTCGGAGTCGTCGAGGTACCCGCGCCACCGCTTCCGCGCGTCCTTCAACGGCAGGTCGGGCACCGGAAGCGACGTCAGCGTGTCTACAGCCGCCAAGACGGCCGGGAGGTCCGGCGAGCCTGGGGCGTAGTCGGGGTGGCGCCCGGCGATGTACTCGAACGCCAAAACGTCCCAGCCGTCGGCGTCGTCGAGCCGCCACAGCAGCGCCGGGGCGAGCGGCTGCACGTGCGGGTTGATCGTCGCTTCGCGCTGTTGCGCGACGACACCAGCGTGGTCAGTGCGGATGCCCTTGACGAACACCTGCCCGCCGGGGGTGTCCAGGACTGCGGCGAGCGCCGAATTCATCCCCTGCGACAGGGTTCGTGCCGCCGTGATCTGTCCGACCTGTGCGCCGATCGCGTTACGCAAACCTGCTGGCAGGCTGCTCCACTCGATGCGTTCTTGCATGTTCCTCGACCATCGTCGTCAGCCCGTGAACGGGGCGAGGCTAGCCGACACGATAAAGGTGGCCGGACGCGACGCGCGTCCGGCCACCTGGTTCGGTGACAACCAATCAGTACGGGTTGTCGTCCGATGCGGCGCAGTTGCACCGGTTGTAGGCGCCAAGTACCTCGACGTCGTCGACCATCACAACGGCGTCGGCCGCGACCGGCTGTTCGACCACTTCGCCGACTGCGACAGCAGCCGACGGCGGCAACAGATCGAGCATCACCACGGACATGCGTAATCACCTCCCCCCGTGCTGGCAGTAGCGCTCGAGGGGTGCCTTCGCCGTCTGGTACAGCTTGGCCAGAGGGCGACAGGTCCAGCAGGTGCCCGACAGCGCGCAGCCGGAACAGCCGCCGGTACGTCCCATCAGCGAGTCAGCGACTCCGGCGAGTTGGCGCAGGGCGTCGAGGCCGTGGTCGACGAGCGAGAACTGTGCGTCGCGACCGACCTTGCAAATGCTCGCCATGCCGTACGGGTCAGCGTGGAAGTGCGTGTGTCCGGCGCCGCACCCGGTGAACGGTCGGCGGGCGCGCAGGAAGTTGGGCGACTGCGACGGCAGCGTGTCCGCACCGCCGTTGATCGTGGGAGAGATGTTGGAGTACACGTTGTAGGTGACACCGAGGTTCTCTGCGAACGCCGTCATCTTGGCGAGTTCGTGCTCGTTCTGATCGGTGATCACGAGGTTGAAGTGCAACGGCAGGCCGTGCTCGTGGGCCGCCGTAATTCCCGTCGTGAACGCCTTGTGTGAGCCGCGCCGTGCCGTTACCGCGTCGTAAACCTCGGCGCTGGCTCCGTAGACGCTGACCGTGATCCGGTACGGGCGTCGTGCGGTCAGCAAGTCGAGTATCGGCGGCGAGTGCAGGCGCGACCCGTTCGTCGAGACGGTGACCATCATCCCGAGGTCCCATGCGGTCGCGTAGACCGGCGCGAACAGCTTGTCGATCGTCGGCTCGCCGCCGGTGAGCTGCACCCACAGCACCCCGGCGTCGCGCATCGTGTGCAGCAACTGCTCACGGTCGCTCCATTCGAGCCCGTCGAACTCCTTCACCCCGAGGTAGCAGTGCGGACAGTCGTAGTTGCATCCGAGGTTCAACTCATACGACGCGCGGCCGTACCCGTGCTCCGACGGCTCGCGGACCTTCACCGCATCGGCAAGCGGCCTGCCCGTGATGTCGATGCCCCAACGCCGCTGGGCTGCATCGACCAGCCACTGTGGACACGCGCTGTCCGCGTGCGTCGATAGTGCGAGCAGCTCCTCGAACCTGCCAGAACCGATCTTCACCGCCCGCTGATCGTCCGGTTTCAACACCAGGTGGTCATTCAGGAACGGACTTGCGATGAGCGCGTGCATCAGCCTCTCCCGGTGGTTGGACGTCGTGGAGTTCCGATCAACGGCCGCGCTCTGTCGCGAGGCAGGCGGGACATGCATGGGCCGGATCGGTCGGCTTCGGCGGCGAGCTGATCGGCTCGAACGGCGCGCGGTCGCACCTCGGCGTGACCACCCCGTCGACGATCGACTCTGCCCGGTGAGAGTCCCCGTCCTTGATCGATGCGTTGTGCCAGCGGTCGATATCGCTGATTGGGGTAGCCATCGCTTACGCCGCAACCAGCTCAGGCGGCGTCCATACCGGTTGCACCACCTGTTGAGGTGGCTCGAACAACACACCTTGTCGTGGCGCGAACAACACAGGCGACTCGATCAGCCCCCGCACCTCGTCATCGAGCTGACTTTCCAACATGGCGACCGTGAGGGCGCCCTCGTCAGCGTCGGCGTGCTGACCGTGCATCGTGACGAAGAACCAGTGCAGGCAGATTCCCGCCAACAACAGCATGAACAAGACGAACGAGCCGGTGAAGATCAGTGCGTCGGCGGCCATCGTCGCAACTCCGTTCTGTGCAGGGGTCAAGGTGGTGCATTGGGGCGAACCGGCTCCGCTCGTAGCGACCAGCACGGTCCAAGTTCTTGGGCGGGACGCAGATCCGGCCGCCGCGATAGCGCGACGCTCGAACTCGACGGCGAGCGAGGCGAACGTCGTCGGGTGAGCCAACGTGCTTCCGACGAGACCGAACGGGGCGGACCAGTCCGGGCCAGGCGGCAGACGCGAAGCAACCGCCGGGCCTTCGCTGAAGACGATCGCAACGTCGAGGTACGGCCGCCCGTTGGGCCACCGCCAGAACAACAGCCCGTCGTCTCGGCCGTGGTGATCGTGCATCGGCAGCACGTCGAAGCCAGCCCGCGTCATGCGTTGCACATCCGGGTGCATCGTCACAGCCGTCCTCGGCGCAGGACCGCAACACGCTCGTCACGCTTCGCCTGGTCAAGGGCGAACACCAAGCGCGCGACGAACGTCAGTCCTGCCAGGACCGCGACAACGACCTCGCCGATCGTGACGCTCATCAGTCCTCACCTCCTGTTCTTGATCCGTGGTGCTGAAGGCCACAGTTCGATCCGTCGCCTGCGGGTGGGTTCGAGGTCCATCGGTGGAGCACGGAACTGGCGCGAAGTCGGGGAGAACGCGCCAGTTCCGCCCACACACCATCCCGAACCAGCCCAAGCAAAGCAAGCAATCTGAGCAATCTTGCTCATTCTTACTCCGGCTGGCTGACTCGATGACTACAGAGAGCGAGAGTTGAACGCGCTGGTCACCCAGCGTGCCGTTGACGTCGGCATGGATTGCGCAACACCATGCAATGAAGTGCGCAATCTTGGGAGATGATCATGAACCTGAAGTTCCTCGGCACTACGAGCAACAGCGGCTCCTGCCCGAACCTCTACGAGACGGACCGAGGCACCTACGTCGTGCAGGGCTACAAGGTCACCGACCCCAACGCCCTCGCCGCAGCTCGCGACCGGAACATGCTCGACACCGAGACGCTCGTCGAGATCCCGGTCGCGTTGCTCGACTTTGCTCCGACCACGATCAACAGCGACTCGTACCCGCACGTGTACGAAACCGGCCGGAACACCTACGTCATGCAGGGCAATACGGTCACCGACGCCGAGGCCCTCGCGACTGCCTACGAGCGTGGCCTGCCGGACACCGAGACGCTGATCGAGATCACGGTCGCCTCACTGGACCTCGCGCCGACGGGGGTCTGATGGCCGAACTGATCAGTCCAACTGCGTTCGCCGACCTCTTTCGCACGTTTGAGCGGTCGGCGTGGCGATGGGAAGCCCAGGGCGAATACCACCAAGCGGACGAGGTCGAGCCGTGGCAGAGGTGGCGTGATGGCGTGCCAGTCGCCGACGATCTCGCCTGGTTGAGCGGGTGGCTGGACGACGTCCAGTCAGCCACCAGGGCCGGCAGGGCCTTTCAGCGAGTCCGGAAGCTCACCGATCCGTTGACCGAGTACCTGCGATGGCAGATGGAGGTAACCCCAGCCAACGTCGAGGCCGGTGAGGAGATCCGTCTCCTGCCCGATCGGGTGGCGCGAGAGCTAGGTCTGCCTGATCACGACTTCTGGATCTTCGATGGCGGCAAGGTCGCTGTACTTCAGTTCGGCCCTGAGGGCCTGACAGGAGCCGAGATCGTTACGGAACCCGCTACGGTTGCGCAGTACAAGTCCTGGCGCAATCTTGCTTGGACCGCCGCAGTTCCGTTCGACGATTTCGTGAAGACCTAGCCACCGACGAGGAGACCGTGAGCACGCCAGACGATCGCCGGATCGCGTTCGCCAACGAGCTGATCCGCATCCGCAAGAAGGCCGGACTGAACGGCAAGCAGCTTGCGGAACGGTGCGGTTGGCAGGCGTCGAAGGTCTCCAAGATCGAGAACAAGCGACAAGACCCTACGGACTCCGACGTCCTCGACTGGATGACCGCGGTCGAGGCGCCGGAGTCCGAGGTTGAGCGGATGCGCGAGTGGCTCCGTTCGATCGACATAGACCGTGCCTCATGGAAGCACCAGCTCCACAAGGGCCACGCTGACAGGCAGAACTACAGCAGGCAGATCGAGAGCAGCGTCTCGATCATCCGCGTGTTCGAGGTGATCGTCGTGCCGGGACTGGTGCAGATCGCCGAGTACGCCCGGCACATCTTCATCAGCGCTGCGCAGTTTCAGCAGACGCCGATGGACACCGACGACGCCGTAAGCATCCGCATCGAGCGGCAGCGAGCGCTCTACGACAGCGCGAAGAGCATTGAACTGCTCATCTGCGAGTCGGCCCTGATGTACTACGTGTGCCCACCCGAGGTGATGGTCGCGCAGATCGACCGGCTGCAAGCGCTCCTCGGGCTTCGCGTGCGATTCGGCATCATCCCCTTGGGGACGAGACTTCCAACGGTGCCACCGAACGGCTTCTGGATCGTCGGCGATCGGGTCCTGATCGAGACCGTCGACACCGAGATCAACACGGAGACACCTACCGACCTTGAGACCTACAACCGCCTGATGGACCAGCTGTGGACCGTCGCGGCAGAGGGAGACAAGGCGCGCAAGATCCTCGTTCGCTGTGCGGAGGCAGCATCAGCCGCCGCCGCTGCACAGGTGGACGACATTCCGTCGCAGGAGGAGAAGTAACCCATGGAACAGATGCAGTTCCGCAAGTCGAGCTACAGCGTCGGCAACCCAGAGCAGTGCGTCGAGGTCGCATTCGCCCGCGACGGTGTGCGCGTGCGCGACTCCAAGGGCTCGGCACTCAACCTTCTTGAGGTCGGGCCAGATGCGTGGGCAGCGTTCCTGAGGTCGTCGCGGTCATCCGCATAGGGTGCCTGGTCTGTGCCCGTGCGCCAGCGTAGGTCGCTCTTCGTCAGAAGTGACGAAAGCGTGTGTACTGGACACGCTATACGCGCTCAACCGTGTACTGCACGGAGTGCCCTGCGCTGCGTTTTGGCAGTTCAGAGGTCATGAGCGGAAGCGGAGGGATTTGAACCCCCGGACGGTTGCCCGTCTCCCGCTTTCAAGGCGGGTGCATTCGGCCGCTCTGCCACGCTTCCTCGACGCCGGCGGCGTCCGCCGAGAAGCCTAGCCGTTCGACTCGCGGAGGTGTGTCATGACCCGGTCGAACACCTTCGCGAGCACTTCGCCCTCCTCCGGGGTGAGGAGGTCGACGATGTGTGCGCGGACGCCGCGCAGGTGGGTCGGGGCGGCTTCGACCAGTTGGGCCATGCCCTTCTGGGTCAGTTCGGCGAGGACGCCCCGGCCGTCCTCGGTGCACTCGCGGCGCATGACGAGGCCTGCTTTTTCCATGCGGGCGACCTGGTGGGAGACGCGCGACTTCGAGGAGGCGACGTCTTCTGCCAGTTGGGTCATGCGCATGCGGTGGTTGGGCTGTTCGGACAGGCGCACGAGGATCTCGTAGTCGGCCAGTGACACACCGTGGGTGTCCTGCAGCTCTCGATGCAGGCGGTCCATGAGCATGGAGGAACCGTTCACGTAGGTGCGCCACGCACGCATCTCGCCCTCGTCGAGCCAGCGCGGCTCCTGCTCACTAGACGTCACGCGAACAAGGCTAAACCCGAGCATGACGATCGAGTCATTCCTCTGGCAAACGTGGCGTCCGGGAGGCAGACTGCTGCGCCGTACACGCGCGTTAACCTCGCCTTCGAGAGGGCTCTCACCCATGAGTTCGTTCAGACGGCTTTCCGTTCTGGCGATCACCGCCGCCGCGGCCACTGTCATCAGCACGACCGGGCCTGCCCAGGCCGACGTCCAGTCACTGCGCGGTCGGGGCACGGTGGACGTGCGTCTGATCGGCCTCAACGACCTGCACGGCAACCTCGAGCCGCCGACCGGGTCGTCGGGACGGGTCACGCTGGCCGACGGCACGACCGTCAACGCCGGTGGTGCCGCCTACAACGCGACGCACATCAAGAACCTCCAGAAGGAGGTCAAGAACTCGGTGATCGTCGGGCAGGGTGACCTGATCGGCGCGTCTCCGCTCGTCTCGGCGCTGTTCCACGACGAGCCGACGATCGAGGTGCTCAACAAGATCGGCATGAAGACGACCGCGGCGGGCAACCACGAGTTCGACGAGGGGTACAAGGAGCTGCTGCGCATTCAGCGGGGCGGTTGCCACCCGACGGACGGTTGCCAGTTCCGCGACAGGTACGAGGGTGCCCGCTTCCCGATCCTCGGCGCGAACGTCACGAACGCCAAGACCGGGCTGCCGGCGCTGCCGCCGTTCTGGGTCGAGATCCGCGACGGGATTCCGATCGGCTTCATCGGCATGCCGCTCAAGGACGTGCCGATCCTGGTCGACCCGCACGGCATCCAGGAGATCAGGTTCGGTGACGAGATCAAGGCGGCCAACAGGTACGCCAACTTCCTCGACGCGATCGGCGTGAAGTCGATCGTGCTGCTCGTGCACCAGGGCGACCAGGTGACCACGCCGGGTGGCGGGCCCAACGCGTGCAACGTGGCGCCGCAGAACCCCGGCAGCTACATCGCCGCGAACGTCAGCCCGAAGATCGACGCGGTTCTGTCCGGCCACAGCCACCAGCACTACAACTGCGTGATCAAGGACCCGGCGGGCAACCCGCGTCCGTTCATCGAGGGTCTGGCGTTCGGGCGTGAGCTCAGCGTCCTCGACCTCAAGATCGACCGCAGGACGCGCGACGTCATCCGCGGCGAGACCAAGGCCGAGAACAAGATCGTCACCCGCACCGTCACGCCGGACCCGGACGTCCAGGCCGTGATCGACCTGGCCAAGCAGAAGGTCGCCCCGATCGCGAACAAGCCGGTCGGCACGATCGCCGAGGACATCGTCAGGCTCCAGAACGCCGCCGGTGAGTCGCCGCTGGGCAACCTGATCGCCGACGCGCAGCTGGAGGCCACCAAGTCCAACGGCGCGGTGCTCGCGCTGATGAACCCCGGCGGCGTGCGCCAGGACCTGGTCTACAAGGACAGCAAGGGCGAGGGCGACGGCGTGGTGACCTTCGAGGAAGCCGCCGCCGTGCAGCCGTTCAACAACATCCTGCAGACGGTCACGTTGACCGGCACGGACCTCAAGAACGTGCTCGAGCAGCAGTTCACCGCTGCCAGGACGTTCGTGCTGCAGTCCTCGGCCGGACTGAAGTACACGTGGTCGGCCTCCGCGCCCTTCGGTTCGAAGGTCTCCGGCATCACGCTCAACGGCGTCGCTGTCGACCCGAAGGCCAGCTACCGCGTGACGATCAACAGCTTCCTGCAGGGCGGCGGTGACGGCTTCAGCGAGTTCATCAAGGGCACGAACGTGACCGGCGGTGGCATCGACCTGGACGCGTTCGTCGCGTGGCTCGGTGCGCACCCCGGTGAGAAGGCTCCGGCGACCGACCGCATCACCCAGATCCCGTAACCGCAGAACGCGGATGAAGGCCATCTCGGCGACGAAAGTCGTCGAGATGGCCTTTTCGCGTGTCCGGCTGCTCCATTTGATCTAGGGTGAGGGCCGATGTCCTGGTTGCGTCGGTTTCTGCTGCTCGCCGGTCTGGTGACCGGCGCCTGGCTGCTGGGCGGCGCGGGCGAGGCCCACGCCGACGTCAAGGTCGAGATCGACCACCTCGAGATCGAGGTTCGGCTCCCGGTCGCCGACCTCGGGCTCAAGGTCGAGACCGGACTGGTCCCGACGAAGCAGCCGGAAGCCCCGCTGCCTCCGCCGCCGGCCCCCCGCACAGAGCCGCCAGAACCACCCGTGGCACCTCAGCCGCCGGTCGTGGAGGCACCCGTGCGGGCCGGGGCGCCGTCACAGCAACAGCCGCTGCCCGCGCCGCCGCCGTCGACGACGACAGAGCCGACGAACCCCGCTCCCGCCCCGCAGCAGCCGCAACCGCACGCGGAGCCGCCGATCACCGGCACGCTCCCGCAGAGCGGCGCAGGGGCGTCCGCAGGCGGTCAGATGATGCCGGTGGGCACGCTGCCGCACGTGATGCGGCCACCCACCACCACTACGTCTCTCGTAAGCACCGAGCAGCAGGACGTGCCGCGCACCGCGCGCGCGGAGGAACCGACGTTCTCCCCCGACTGATCCCTCGGCTCGTCAAGTCGTGCACAGGGATCCGTCATTCCACCCCAGGGAGAAAAGTCATGCGCAAGAACCTCAACCGCACCATGTCCGCCGCCCTCCTGACCGGCGGCATCATGGTCGCGACCGCCGGTTTCGCCCAGGCCGTTCCGCTGCCGATCAACGTCGACGACGAGGTCCGCGTCGGCAACCTGGTGAGCGTGCCGGTCAAGATCTGCGGCAACGCGGTCAACGTGCTGGGCACCAGCGACGCCACGTGCGAGGAGAAGCCGGCCGCGCGCACCCAGGCCGACAAGGCGCTCGTCTCCGCGCCGGTCACGGTGTGCGGCAACGCGGTCGGTGTGGCCGGTGGCGGCTCCGGCAGCTGCGGCGACACCAAGCCGGAGAAGCCCAACGGCAGCGTCGAGGCCCCAGTGACGGTCTGCGGCACCAGCGCGGCCGTGCTCGGCACCGCGAGCGGTGACTGCGGCAAGACCGACGTGCCGGAGGAGCCGCAGCCGGAGGTGCCGCAGCCGCAGCCCCAGCCGCAGCCCCAGCCGGAGCAGCCCGGAGCGGGACAGCCGGGCGGCCAGCAGCCCGGCGGTGGCAACGGCGACAACAACAACTCCGGCGGCGGCAGCAACAGCGGTGACGACTCGGGCGCCGGTGTGCCGCAGACGGGCACCAAGACGTCGCTCCAGGCGTCGCCGATCCCGAACCTGGCGAAGACCGGTGCCGACCCGCTCGAGTTCCTGCTGACCGCTCTCGGCCTGATGACGGCGGGCGTGATGGCCCGTCGTGGCGCGCGCCGCCGTTCGAACGCCTGATTCCCGAAAACTGATTGATTCTCACAATCGCCCGGCGAGTGTTCTCTCGCCGGGCGATTGCTGTCCGCACAGTCGATCTCCGCAGGTCACCCGTCTGACTTCACCAATTCAGGTTCCGGGTGAGGTGTTGAGATATGCCGTGATCAAGCGCATGCTCGGTAACGAGCTGGCAACCGGAAGGTGACTGAACTAGACCACCGGATGCCACGCCCAGAAGGGGTAGGTGGTGCCGTGCAGGTAACTCCTCGCTGTGGCGAAACGCGGTCTGTCGCATCCCCGCGAGTGGATCGGACGTGAACGGTCCGGTCGCGACTGTGTAGCGACGGGCACGAGGTTTCGGGTGCCCAGGCGCCTTCGGCGTCGCTCGGCGCACTTCGACGCTGTTGAGCTCGGCTTCGGTGTCGTCTCACGGCGCCACCGGCTGAGCCCCACGCCAACCTTCGTGGGCCGTAGTCGTCACAACCAAATGGGAAAGCCTCGGTGCGGTGCCCCGACGTCGGGCTCCGCACCGAGGCGTGTTTGGTGCTTTATCGTTTGCGGCACCCATGGGGTCCTTAACAGGAGGATTGCGGTGCAGTTCAACGAAGGCGCGGATCTCGATCTTTCCCAGGTTTCGGACCAGCGTGGCGTGGGCGGACGCGTCGCCGGCGTCGGCGGTGGCCTCGGCGTGGTCGGTCTCATCGTCTACTTCCTGATCCAGCAGTTCACCGGCGTCCAGCTGCCCGCGGGCGCCCTGCAGAACGGCGGCCTCAGCCCGAACTCGCAGGTGGAGTCGAGCCAGCTGGCCGAGAAGTGCAAGACCGGCGCCGACGCGAACCGCGACAGCGACTGCCGGGTCGTCGCCATCATCAACTCGATCCAGAGCTACTGGACCGACCAGTTCTCCCGGTCCGGCCGCACGTACAAGGTCACCAAGACCAACTTCTTCCGCAACAGCGTGAACACCCGCTGCGGCAACGCGACGTCGGCGGTCGGCCCGTTCTACTGCCCCGCCGACTCCCAGGTGTACATCGACCTGGACTTCTTCAACGAGCTGCGCACCAAGTTCGGCGCGAAGGGCGGCCCGTTCGTCGAGGCCTACGTGCTGGCCCACGAGTACGGCCACCACATCCAGAACCTGCTCGGCACCTCCGACCGCGTCAGCTCGCGCACCGGCCCCACCTCGGACTCGGTGCGGCTGGAGCTGCAGGCCGACTGCTACGCGGGTGCCTGGGGCAACCACGCGACGACCGCCCCGGCGTCCAACGGCAAGCCGCTGATCACGAACATCACCCAGGACGACGTCAACGCGGCGCTCGACGCGGCGTCGCGCATCGGTGACGACTTCATCCAGCGCGAGCTCGGTGGCGGGCGGGTCGACACGACCAAGTTCAGCCACGGCAGCTCGGCGCAGCGGCAGAAGTGGTTCACGACCGGGCTGCAGACCGGGGATCCGGCCCGCTGCAACACGTTCGACACGAACAACCTGGGCTGACCGGTCGTCCCGCCGAAATTGTCAGACCCTTCTGGAAAAACGAAAGCAGGGGTCCCCTTGGCGGGCAGGGTCCCGGCGAAGTCGTCCAGCCCCGCCCGATATGCCCGATGAGAGCGTGCCCACGCGGCGAGCGTCGTCGATGAAGGGACCCTTCCTGAACCTGGGGTGGATGAAGGAGCCCTTCATCCACCCCAACAAGGGCTCAGTTCCGACTCTTGATCGAATCGCCAACCTCACAACCTGGTTGACGGCCGAGCGACTTTGCCGGAGCCCTGCCTTGGCGGGGCCCCTGCGTCAGCGAGAGCTACGCGACGGCCGCGTGCGAGTGGTCGTCGTGCGCAGCCGGCGACATCTTGGCCGAGCCGCGGGCGTCGGCGCGCTTCGAGCGCGGCGGCACGCCGTTGACGTCCTCCGTGGACACACCGTAGGCGGCGATCACGAACGCGATGGCGCCGGCGTTGCGGCCGAGAGCGACGCGGTCGATGTTGCCGAGGTTGTCGCACTTCGAGTGGTAGCACGGGTCGTAGGCGGTGCCTGCGGTGCCGCCCCACTTGGCTGCCTGGGCCGCGGTCTTCACGCCTTCCGCGCCGGTGAAGAGGCCGCCGGCCGGGATGCCCTGCGCGATGAACTCGCCGTAGTCGGAGCGGCCGGTGAAGTCCGTGCCCTCGGTCGGGATGCCCTTGGCCGCGAAGTAGCTCGCGAAGGCCTTCTCGATCTGCGCCGAGCCGTACGGGCCGGGGCCCGCGCCCACGCCGTCGGAGTCGTCGCCGTCGTAGATGAAGTAGGCGGCGTTCGGCGAGGCGACCATGTCGAAGTTCAGGTACAGGGCGATGTCCAGCTGCTGTTCGAACGTCAGCGAGCGGACGTACTCGGTCGAGCCGATCAGGCCGCGCTCCTCGGCGCCCCACCATGCGAAGCGGATCGCGTTGCCGACCTTCGGGCTGGCGCCCAGCTGCAGGGCGGTTTCCAGCAGGGTGGCCGAACCGGAGCCGTTGTCGTTGATGCCGGGGCCCGCTTCGACGGAGTCGAGGTGCGAGCCCGCCATCACGACGTTGTCGGTGCGGCCCGTGCGGGTCTGGGCCACGACGTTGCGCTGGGTGCGGGTCTCGAGGTGGTAGCGCATGTCGACGGTGATCGTGGCGCCCGCCTTGCCCGCCAGCGTCGTGCCGTCGGCCTTCGAGACGCCGCCGGTCGGGATCTTGCCGGGGTTGGTCAGCGTCACGTTCGACAGCGGGCCGTCGACGTTGTTCGAGACCAGCACGGCGATGGCGCCCGCGGCGAAGGCGTTGAGGTGCTTCTGCGCGAACGTGCAGCCGCCGCGGCGGATCAGGGCGATCGAGCCGGTGAAGTCCTGGCCCGCGAAGTCGGACGCCTCGCAGCCCGTGGTGGCGTCCTCCGGAACCACGCGCAACGGGCCGGTCACGCCACCGACCGGGGTCTGCGGCGAGGCGGTCATCACGAGCGCCTCGTAGTTCACGCCGCCGACGCTCGCGGCCTTGGCGTCGACGACCTGGATGTCGAAGTTGAACGTGGGTGTGGAGACGATGAAGCCCTCGTCGCGGAGCTTGCCCGCGACGTAGTCGACGCTCGCGTCGTAGCCGGGGGTGAGGGCGGCGCGGGTGCCGTTGTTGCGGTCACCGATGCGCTGCAACGCGATGAGGTGCCGGTTGATCCCCTCGGCGGTCACCTTCTTGGCGAGCTTCTTGGCGAGTGCGGGGCCATCTGGTTCGGCGGCGGCGGACGCGGTGGCGGTCGGGACGGCGACAAGTGCGGAAACAGCAAGCAGAGTCGCCAGCTTGGATCTGCCGGACATGAACGTTCCCCTTCGTTCGAGACTCACTGAACCCTCACAAGAAGGAGATCTGGGCCACAACCGTCGGTCGTCGGTATCTCAGCTCGTGAGCAGCGGAAGGCACTCGTCCAGGCCGTCGACGGCGACGTTCCACTCCGGGCGCACGAAGTTCGCTTCGTCCAGACGAAGTCGCACGTGCTCAAGGCGCTCGCCGCGCGGTGCGACGCTGATGGTGCCGTCGTGCACGTAGCCGAGCTTCGCGCTGACGCGGTTGGACGCGTGGTTGCCCAGCCACGCCCCCGAACGTGCGATGCGCGCGCCCAGGTGGTCGAACGCGAACTGCAGCACGGCGACCCGCATCTCGGTGCCGAGACCGCTGCCCTGGAACCGCTTGCCGATCCACGAACCGGTCTCGACCTCGCGCAGCATGCCGAAGTCGCGCGCACCGATCCCCTGCGAACCGATGACCTTCCCGTCGAACCGCACCAGGAAGTTGATCATCCAGTCGTCCGCCGCGAACTTCGCCCGCAGACGCCAGTAGTGCTGCAGCATGCTGAAGCCGTGGTCGTCCGGAAGCCTGTCGGTCCACGGCACGCTGAACGGCATCTCCGCCGGGTCGTGCACACCCTCTTTCGCCACCTCGACGAGCTCGAACAGGCCCTCGTCGTCGTCCGGGCGCAGTTCGAGGCGCGGGGTGCGGAGGACCAGATGTCGTAGCGGCCAGGCGTCCATGATCCGATGGTGCCGGACGTGTCGAACGGTATTACGGTCGGTCGCATGCGTGCCATCACTGTTCGTGAGCCCGGCGGCCCGGAAGTGCTCGAGTGGACCGAGGTTCCCGACCCGGTGCCCGGCCCCGGCGAGGTGCTGATCGACATCGCCGCGAGTGCGGTCAACCGCGCGGACCTGTTGCAGCGTCAGGGTTTCTACCCGCCACCGCCTGGCGCGCCGGACATCATCGGACTGGAGTGCTCCGGCACGATCGCGGCGCTCGGCGAGGGCGTGACGGGCTGGCACGTCGGTGACGAGGTGTGTGCGCTGCTGGCCGGCGGCGGCTACGCGGAGAAGGTCGCGGTCCCGGCACCCCAGGTCCTCCCGCTGCCACAGGGCGTCGACGTCGTCACGGCCGCGGCACTGCCCGAGGTGGCGTGCACGGTGTGGTCGAACGTCGTGATGGACGGCCGCCTCAAGCTCGGCGAGACGTTCCTCGTGCACGGCGGCGCGGGCGGCATCGGCACGCACGCCATCCAGGTCGCCAAGGCGCTCGGCGCGACCGTCGCGGTGACGGCGGGTTCCGACGAGCGGCTGCGCAAGTGCGCCGAGCTCGGCGCGGACATCACGGTCAACTACAAGACCCAGGACTTCGTGGCCGAGGTGAAGCAGGCCGACGTCGTCCTCGACAACATGGGCGCCTCCTACCTGCCCCGCAACATCGACGTCCTCGCGCTCGACGGCCGGTTGATGATCATCGGCATGCAGGGCGGGGTGAAGGGTGAGCTGCCCATCGGCAAGCTCCTGGCCAAACGGGCGTCCGTGATGGCGACCGGGCTGCGCGGCCGGTCCGTCGAGAGCAAGGGCGCGATCGTGGCGCAGGTGCGCGAGCACCTCTGGCCGTTGGTCGAAAGCGGTGCGGTGAAGCCGATCGTCGGAGCGACGGTGCCGATGTCGAACGCGGCCGAGGCACACCGGTTGCTGGACGAGGGCGACGTCTTCGGCAAGGTGCTGCTCACGCGAGAGCGGTAGCACCGGCGAGCGAGGTCCGGGGAGCGGTGCGGAACGCCAGCCCGAACTCCTCGGACCACCGCGCCAGCACGGCTTGTTCGTCCGGCCGGTCCACGTCGTCGACCAGCACGGTCGCGCCGGGCGCCAGCACGGCCCGCAGCACGGGCAGCGCCGGATAGCGCGAGTCGCCGAACCCCGGCCCGTCCACGAGCAGCAGGTCCACCAGCCCGAACCGTTCGACGTACCCGAGCACCTCGTCGTGCACGAGCTGCGGCGCATACCACTGGCCGTGGCGCGACAACGCCGCCGGATGCCGCGACAACGGCGCGTGCACCACGCGCGCGACCGACCCCAGCCCCTCACGCCGCAGCTGCGAGGCCACGAACGCGGCCACGCGCTCGTCGTGCTCGATGGACAACAGGTGCCCGAACCCGCGCTGCCGCAGCAACCGCGCGAGCAGGACCGACGAGCTGCCGCAGCCGAGCTCCACCAGGACCGTCCTGGCGCCGAGGACGACCTCGTCCATCACGGCGACCAGTGCCGCCGGACGCAGGTCGCCGGAGAGCTGCGGCAGGTACTCGGTGTTGAGCGATCCGATGCGCTGCAGGGCCGAGAGATCGGCGAGCTCGCGAGCCAGCGAGTCGTCCAAGCAAGATCTCCCATGTCCCTCAGCCCAGCTCGGACACCGCCCTCACCAGGTCGTCGACCTCGACGGCGTTCGTGTAGTGGGCGAGCCCGACGCGGATGGCGCCGCCGACCTCGCCGACGCCCAGCACCGAGAACACCCCGTGCTGGCCGGGGTCGGCGAACGCGCAGACGCCTCGTGACGCGAGGTGTTCCACGCCGTCCTCCGCCTTGACCCCGGCGATCGTGAACGCCAGCGCGGGAACCCTGCGCATGGCGTCGCCGATCACCATCACGTGTCGCAGCGAACGCAGTTCGTTGATGAGATTAGCGAGCAGCCCGGCCTGGTACGCCTTCACCGAGCTCAGAGACGTGACGAGCCGCTCACGGCGCGTGCCCGACGCCGCGTCGTCCAGGTCCGCGAGGTACTCCACGGACGCGACGAGCCCGGCGAGCATCGGGTAGGCGTGCGGACCGAGCTCCAGCCGCTCGGGTCCCCGCGCCGTGGGGTCGACCGAGCACGACGGCAGCCGCTCCAGCACCGACGGGTCGCGGAACACCAGTGCGCCGACCGGAGGGCCACCCCACTGACCAGCGGAAAGAGCCACCACGTCAGCACCCATGCCAACGATGTCCAGCGGCACGAACGGAGCGGCCGAGGACGCGTCCACGACCATCATCGACCCGTGCGCACGGGCCACCGCGGAGATCTTGCCGAGGTCCGGCCGGGTGCCGACGACACCGGACGCCGCGGTGATCGCGATGAGCTTGGTGCGGTCGGTGACCAGCTCGTCGTACTGCCAGCTCGGCAGCTCGCAGGTCTCGATGTCTATTTCTGCCCATTTGACCGCGCTGCCGGTGCGCTGGGTCGCCCGCAGCCACGGCGCGATGTTCCAGGGGTGGTCCAACCGGGAGACGAGCACCTCGTCGCCCATGAACCAGTCGTCGGTCATCGCGTCAGCGAGCCGCTGCAGCAGCACCGCGGACGACGGACCGAGCACGACACCCGCCGGATCACCGCCGACGAGGTCCGCGACGGCCCTGCGGGCAGCGTCCACGATGCCTTGTGCCCGTTGCGAGGCAGGGAAAATGCCGCCCGGTCCCGAGACCGGGGCGCGCAGCGCGGTGGAGACGGCGGTGGCGACCTGCTCTGGCACCTGCATGCCGGCCGGTGCGTCGAGGTGGACCCAGCCGTCGCCGAGCGCGGGGAAGAGCCCTCGTACCCGTGCGACGTCGAACGCCATGCCCCACACCGTACGTATGAAGGCAAACACGGTGTCGGCCAGCCCCCACCCGGATAACCCCCGTTGAGCACAAGAGGCCAGGATGGAGACCATGAACCAGGAGCAGCCAGTCGTCATCGTCGGCGGCCAGGACGGTGACATCACCGACATGGTCGAGCAGCCGGCGAAGGTCATGCGGATCGGCACGATGATCAAGCAGCTGCTTGAGGAGGTGCGGGCGGCGCCTCTGGACGAGGCGAGCCGCAACCGCCTCAAGGAGATCCACAAGCGGTCCATCGAGGAGCTCGAGGACGGCCTGGCGCCCGAGCTGCGCGAGGAGCTGGAACGCCTCTCGCTGCCGTTCACCGAGGAGGGCACCCCGAGCGACGCCGAGCTGCGGATCGCGCAGGCCCAGCTCGTCGGCTGGCTGGAAGGCCTGTTCCACGGCATCCAGACGGCCCTGTTCGCGCAGCAGATGGCCGCGCGGGCCCAGCTCGAGCAGATGCGCGGACGGGCGCTTCCCGCGGGCGGTGGCGCCGAGGGGCACGACGGCGGTGTGACCGGCAAGGGAACGGGCCAGTACCTCTGACCCAGCTGCCGTGCAGGGCTCTACTATGCGCTGAACTTCCTGGAGAGGAGCCATCGTGCTCGAGCAGGTGCGCCGCGCCCTGTCGGCGAAGCAGCTGCGCCACAAGTTGCGCGTGAAGGCGATCGAGATCGTGGCGGACGCCGTGGCCCCCATTCGCGTGCAGATCGACGACCTGCAGCGCCAAGTGGACGACCTGGGCCGCAAGATGGCCGACGAGATCCGTCACCAGGGTGACCGGACTGTCGACCAGACCCGTCAGCTGGAGGTCCGCACCCGCCGTGACCTCGTGTTCGCGGGTGAGCAGGAAGCAGCGCTGCAGAGTGCGAACTTCGTGCGCGACCACATGCCGCACGCCCGCCAGTTCAGCCACCCGCACAAGACGCTGGAGCACGCGCTGTCGCTGGCTCCGGAAGGCGGACTGGCTCTGGAGTTCGGCGTCTACACGGGGACCACGCTGAAGATCATCGCCACTGCTCGTGAGGGCAAGGACGTCTACGGCTTCGACTCGTTCGAGGGCCTGCCCGAGAACTGGCGCAACGGCTTCCCCGCCGGCGCCTTCAACGTCGAAGGGCTGCCCGAGGTGCCGGGAGCCGAACTGGTCGTGGGCTGGTTCGACGAGGTGCTGCCGGGGTTCCTGCGATCACACGAGGGCCCGGTCACGTTCCTGCACGTCGACTGCGACCTCTACTCCTCCACGAAGACGGTGCTCGAGCTCGTCGGACCGCGGTTGGTCGAGGGCAGCGTCATCGTGTTCGACGAGTACTTCAACTTCCCGGGCTGGCAGGACCACGAGCACAAGGCGTGGAGCGAGTACGTCGCCCAGACCGGGATCGAGTTCAGCTATGAAGCGTTCACCTATGACAACGAGCAGGTGACGATGCGGGTGACCAACATCCCCGAGCGTTGACCACTCCGTGACGTACCGGCGTCCAGGTCGTCGAACGGACGCCGGTACGCTCAGTACTCGTGCAAGCCACCAGTACCCTCGACCACCCCGAGGCGCCGCCTGCCGTCAAGTCGCGCAGCTTCAAGCGCGCGTTCGCCGACGTGCGGGAGGCGTGGGACCACCGCGAGCTGTGGGGCCACCTCGGCTGGCAGGACATCAAGCAGCGCTACCGCCGCTCGGTCATCGGTCCGTTGTGGATCACCATCTCGATGGCCACGACAGCGCTCGCCCTCGGCTTGCTGTACTCCGTGCTGTTCACGGCGAACGTCCCGACGTTCCTGCCTTACGTGACGGTCGGCTTCATCATCTGGAACTTCATCGTCGGTTGTGTCACCGAGGGCACCGACGTGTTCATCGCGAACGAGGGGATCATCAAGCACCTGCCGGCACCGATCACGGTCCACGTGATGCGCATGGTGTGGCGCCAGGTGTTGTTCCTGCTGCACAACCTCGTGGTCTACGCGGCGGTGCTCGCCATCTTCTTCCCCGCGCTCGACCACCCGTACCAGATCACCGCCGACGGACCGGTGCACCCCGGCCTGAGCTGGACCATCGTGCTCGCGATCCCGGGCTTCGTGCTGCTCGCGGTGAACGCGGTCTGGATCTCGTTGCTGTTCGGCGTCATCAGCACCCGCTTCCGCGACATCCCGCCGGTGGTGAACAGCTTCATCAACCTGGTGTTCTTCATGACCCCGATCGTCTGGGACGCGGGCGTGCTGCAGAAGGTCGCCGGCGACAACGCCAAGTGGCGCGTGCTCATCGCCGAGCTCAACCCGGTGTTCCACTTCGTGGAGATCGTCAGGGCGCCGCTGCTCGGCCACGCGGTGGACTGGCGCCACTGGGCGATCGTCGGTGGTTTCACCGTCGTCGGCTGGTTGCTCGCGCTGCTGATTCTGCGCAACTACCGTGCCCGCGTCTCGTACTGGGTCTGAGAAGGAGGTCGACTCACAACCATGGTCAGCATCGACGTCTGGAACGCATCGGTCGACTTCCCGATCTTCGACGCGAAGTCGAGGTCGCTGAAGAAACTCGCGCTCGGCAAGGTCGGCGGCAAGATCGGCTCCGAAGGCCGGGTGCCGATCATCGAGGCGCTGCACGACATCTCGTTGTCGCTCAAGGAGGGTGCGCGCGTCGGCTTGGTCGGCCACAACGGCGCCGGCAAGTCCACGCTGCTGCGCCTGCTGGCGGGCATCTACGAGCCGACCCGCGGCCACTCGCGAATCATCGGCAAGGTGGCGCCGGTCTTCGACCTCGGCGTCGGCATGGACCCGGAGATCTCCGGCTACGAGAACATCATGATCCGGGGCCTGTTCCTCGGCATGACCCGCAAGCAGATGGAATCGCGCGTCGACGACATCGCGGCGTTCACCGAACTCGGCGACTACCTGCAGATGCCGTTGCGCACGTACTCGACCGGCATGCGCGTCCGGCTGGCCCTGGGTGTGGTCACCTCGATCAACCCCGAGATCCTCCTGCTGGACGAGGGCATCGGCGCGGTCGACGCGGCGTTCATGGCGAAGGCGCGCGACCGGCTCAAGGACCTGGTGGCCCGCTCCGGCCTGCTGGTGTTCGCGAACCACTCCGACGAGTTCCTGGCGGAGTTCTGCGACACCGCGATCTGGATGGACGAGGGCCATGTGAAGATGCACGGCGGACTGCGTGAGGTGCTGACCGCGTACAAGGGCTTCGACCCGCTCGAGCGGATGCACCAGCACGACGAGGCCCCCGTCCTCAGCGGAAATGGCGGCGAGTAGACCGTGAACCTCCAGGCACTGCCCAAGGGCTCCGTCGTCGCGGTGGTGGTCACCCGCCACCGCCGCGAGCTGCTGGCCGAGTCTCTCAAAGCGCTCGCGACCCAGACCCGCGTCCCCGACCACCTGGTCGTCGTCGACAACGGCCCTGACCAGCCGGTCGACGACCTCGTCGAGCAGTGCCCGCTTCCCACGACCTACCTGCCGTCGCACCGCAACCTCGGCGGCGCCGGCGGTTTCGCGCTCGGCATCCTGCACGCGCTCTCGCTCGGCGCGGACTGGGTGTGGCTGGCCGACGACGACGGTCGTCCCGCCGACGAGAACGTGCTGGCCGTGCTGCTCGAAGAGGCCGACCGCCGCAAGCTCGCGGAGATCTCGCCGGTCGTCACGAACATCGACAGCCCGGACAAGCTCGCCTTCCCGTTGCGGCGCGGGCTGACGTGGAAGCGCTCGGCGGCCGAGCTCGGCACGAGCTTCCTGCCCGGCATCGCCTCGCTGTTCAACGGCGCGCTGTTCCGCGCGTCCACGCTGGACGTCATCGGCGTGCCGGACTACCGGTTGTTCTTCCGCGGCGACGAGGTGGAGATCCACCGCAGGCTGGTCCGCTCCGGCCTGCCGTTCGGCACGTCGCTGCGGGTCGCGTACGTGCACCCGGACGGCTCCGACGAGTTCAAGCCGATGCTGGGCGGCAAGTTCCACGCCCAGGACCCGGAGAACCCGGTCAAGCGCTACTACACCTACCGCAACCGCGGCTACCTGCTGTCGCAGCCGGGCATGCGGAAGCTGGGCGCGCTGGAGGTCTTCCGGTTCGGCCTGTACTTCCTCGCCGTGAAGCGGGACCCGAAGGCGTTCGTCGAGTGGCTCAAGCTCGTGCGCCTCGGTCAGCGGGAACGCTTCTTCCGCAAGTGATCTGCTGAGGGCGGAATCGCTGGTAGCGGAACCGCCCTCAGCACACCCCCGGACCGCGGTTTGCTGCATGACATGAGCCGACTTGTGCTGTTCCTCACCGCGAACCCGAACCCCATCACCCTCACGGTCACCGCCGAGACGCGGGAAGACCTCGCGCCCCGGCTGACCCAGATCGTCCGAAACGGCCACACGCAGCCGATCGCGGGCCCGGACGGTCGTGAGTACGTCGTGAACTTCTCCAACGTCGTGGTAGCGCACTTCGAGTAACCGCTCGCGCACCTGAGGTGATCGGAGTAAGACGTGATGGGTGATCTCCCGACGCAGACTTCTCTCTTTGGCGGGCGCGTCCGCACTGCTCGCGGCGTGCGGTTCGAACACCGGCAGGGGCGGCAACGGCCAGGCCCTGAAGCAGTGGTACCACGCCTACGGCGAGCCCGGGGTGCAGCAGGCCGTGGAGAGGTACGCCAAGGCGTACTCGAAGACCCCGGTCGACGTGCAGTGGAACCCCGGCGACTACGACTCCAAGCTCGCGACGAGCCTGCTGTCCGACGGCGGACCGGACGTCTTCGAGTCCACCCTGCAGATCAGCTCGGTGAGGGCGGGTCAGGTCGTGCCGCTCGACGACGTCTTCGGCGCCGCCAGGAGCGACTTCGCCGAGTCGATTCTCGCGACGCACACCGTTGACGGGAAGGTCTACGGCGTCCCGCAGGCCGTGGACATGCAGATGTTGTTCTACCGCAAGAGCATGTTCGCGGCCGCCGGCGTGCAGCAGCCGTCCACTGTGGACGAACTGGTCGACGCCTCGAAGCGGCTGACGCGCAACGGCGTCAAGGGGCTGTTCGCCGGCAACGACGGTGGCGGCGCGGTGCTGGGTGGGCCCGCGCTGTGGTCGGCGGGGCTCGACTACGTGCGGGACCACCAGGTCGGGTTCGACGACCCCGTTGCGGCACAGGCGATCGGCAAGCTGCGTGAGCTCTACACCAGCGGCAGCCTGCTGCTCGGCGCGGTGAAGGACTGGGCGGAACCGGACGCGTTCACGCAGGGACTCGTCGCCATGCAGTGGACCGGGTTGTGGACGGTGCCGGCGATCCAGAAGGCCCTCGGCGACGACTTCGGCGTGCTGCCGTTCCCGAAGCTCACCTCCACGGGCAGGCCGAGCGTGCCGGTCGGCGCGTACGGGGCGATGGTCAACGCCAGGTCCAAACGGGTCGACGAGGCGAAGGAGTTCGTGCGGTGGCTGTGGATCGAGAAGACTGACTACCAGGAGGACTTCAACCTGAGCTACGGGTTCCACATCCCGCCGCGCAAGAGCATCGCGGAGAAGGCGTCGAAGCTGGCCTCAGGTGCGGCGGCCGACGCGGTGAAGTTCGTGCGGGACAACGCGAAGGCGTCCAACCCGCCGGACTGGACGTCGGTGATGCGGACGGCGTTCAACGACGCGGTGTCACGGGTGGTCCGGGACGGCGCTCCTGCCGATCAGGAGCTCAAGGGCGCGGCCGGGACCGTGCGCGACGAGCTGAAGCGTCTCTACGGATGAGGCACGGACGCGCGTTCTGGCTGTTCGTCGGGCCGTTCGCGATCGGGCTGCTGGTGTTCGTGTACGTGCCGATCGGGTGGAGCCTGCTGCTGTCGTTCTTCGACGCCCGCAACACGGTGACGCCCAGCGAGTTCGTCGGCCTGCGCAACTACGCGGACATGCTGACCGACGGGCCGTTCCTGCGCAGCCTCGGCACGTTCAGCGTGTTCGCGGCGTTCATCGTGCCGCTCACGTTCGTGCTCGCGCTGGCACTGGCACTGCTGCTCAGCCAGATCAGCTTCATGCAGACGTTCTTCCGGTCGGTGTTCTTCCTGCCGACCGCGTGTTCCTACGTCGTGGCGTCGCTGGTGTGGAAGCTGTCGATCTTCAACGGCACGCGTTCCGGCCTCGCGAACACGGTGCTGGGCTGGTTCGGTGCTGACCCCGTCGCCTGGACCGTCTCGACGTCGCCGCCCTGGTACTGGCTCGTGCTCGTGACGCTGCGGCTGTGGCTGCAGCTCGGGTTCTACCTCATCCTGTTCCTCGCGGGTCTGCAGCGGATCCCCCACGTGCTGTACGAGGCGGCGGCGCTGGACGGGGCACGGTCGTGGCAGACGTTCCGGTTCGTCACGCTGCCGCAGCTGCGCACCACCTCGATCGCGGTGTTGCTGCTGCTGCTGATCGGTGCCTACCAGGCGTTCGACGAGTTCTACAACGTGCTGGGCACCGACCACGGCTACCCGCCGTTCGCACGACCACCGCTGATCTACCTCTACTACACGGCACTGGGATCAGGCGGCCAGGACTTCGGCCACGGCACCGCGGGTGCGGTGATCCTCACACTCGTGATCGCGGGCGCGACGTTGCTGCAGGGCAGGGTGATCACACGATGAAGTGGTTGCGGTACCTCGCCCTGTCGATCACCGCGGTGCTGTTCCTGCTCCCGTTCTACCTGCTGCTGCGCAACGGGCTGGCGACCGAGCAGGAGATCGCCTCTCCGACCTGGACGTTCTGGCCCAGCGAGATCCACTGGGAGAACTTCACCGAGCTTTTCGGCAACCCTGCCGTGCCGATGGTCCGCAGCATGACGAACTCGTTGGTCATCGCGGTGTCGCAGACGTTCGGACAGCTGTTGCTGTGCGGCCTGGCGGGGTACGGACTCGCGCGGATCCCCTACCGGTACGCGAACGTGGTGCTCTATCTGGTGATCGCGACGCTGATGATCCCGGCCGCGGTGACGTTCGTGCCGACGTTCGTGGTCGTCTCGACGCTGGGCTGGCTGTCCGACCTGCGCGGGCTGGTGGTCCCCGGACTCTTCAGCGGGTTCACGACCTTCCTGTTCCGGCAGTACTTCCGGAACTTTCCGCGTGAGCTGGAGGAGGCGGCGCGGATCGACGGACTCGGCCACTGGGGCACGTACTGGCGAGTGGTGGTGCCGAACTCGAAGGGCTTCTTCGCCGCACTGGGCGTGATCGCGTTCGTGACCAGCTGGAACCAGTTCCTCTGGCCGTTGGTGATCGCGCAGGACCAGGACTCGTGGACCGTCCAGGTGGCTCTGTCGACGTTCCTCACCGCTCAGTCGATCGACGTCGTGCAGCTGTTCTTCGCCGCCGCGGTCTCCATCACACCGCTCGTGGTGGTTTTCGTTGCGCTGCAACGGTTCCTCGTGCGCAGCGTGGTGGAGACGGGCATCAAGGACTGATCAACGCGGGCTGGGCGGACTTCTCCGCCGGACCGGAAGTTGAGCCCGCGGGCTTCCGAAGGCTCGCTCCTGACGCGCGTGCGCGAGACGACCTCGCGCACGCGCGTCAGCCGACGGCGGCACTGAACGGCGGACCGAGGGCCCTTCCGCTCACACCAGGATCAGTTGTTCTCGAACACCTTGCGCCACGACTCGACCGAGGTCAGCTCCGGCAGCGCGTCGCGGTACATCTTCTGCATCCGCGGCCACTCCGACGACAGGCGGCGGTAGTTGCGGACCGCCCGCTTCATGAGCTGACGGAACTCCTTCGGGTCGCGCTTGCGGAACGCGACACCGCTGCCGTCCGCGTTGGAGACCGTCGCGCTGTCGAGGTTGCCCAGCAGGAACCAGCGGGCGTTCGACGCCGGCACGTTGATCTGCGGCCGCTCAGTCGTGGCAGCCTGCGGCTCCCGCAGGTTGTGCATGAGCGCCTTGGCGGCCTCGGACGCGATCGTCACCGGGTTCGTGGGCGGCGTCAGCATCTGCTCCGCGCGCACCATGTCGAACGTGGGCGGCGGGAACTCCCGGGCGGACGGCAGCACCTGGGCGTCCGCGTAGCTCTTGCGCAGCTCGCGAATCTCAGGCAGCGCGGTCCGCAGCGAGTCGAACAGCTTCGACGGACCGGCCAGGAAGTCCTCGATCGCCTTCTGCTGCACCACGACCGTGGAGTACTCCATGGACAGCAGGTGCCGCAGCGACAGCTTCAGGCCCTGCTTGAGCAGGGTCGAGCGCACGTCGTACGGGCTGTGCAGCGCGGCCAGGATCAGCCGGTTGCGGGTGTGGAAGTACGCCTGCCAGTCGGTGGCGTCGTTCTTGTCCGTCCACGGCATGTGCCACACGGCCGAGCCGGGCAGCGACACCGTCGGGTAACCGCGCTCCAGGGCGCGCAACGAGTACTCCGCGTCGTCCCACTTGATGAACAGCGGCAGAGGGTAGCCCGTGCGCTGCACGACCTCGCGCGGGAAGAGGCACATCCACCAGCCGTTGTAGGTGGAGTCGATGCGGGCGTGCAGCTCTTCGGTCTCGCGCAGCGACTCGGTGCCGAAGTCGTGGTCGGTGACCGCCCCCGGCGCGGCACGCCAGTAGCAGGTGCCCAGGTCGACGACCTCGCCCATGCTGTGCAGGCGGGCGCGGGCCTGGAGGTTCAGCATGTGCGAACCGACGATGACCGGCTTCGCGGCGGCGCGCGCGAAGGCGTTGGAGCGGAGGACGGCGTCCGGCTCGAGGCGGATGTCGTCGTCCATCAGCATGATCTGGTCGGCGTCGGTGTGCTCGATCGCCTCGTACAGACCGCGGGTGAAGCCACCGGAGCCACCGAGGTTGTCCTGCTCGATGACCTCCAGCTTGTCGCCGAGGGCCTTGACGGCCTCGGCGTAACCGGGGGTCTCGCGGACCTTGACCGCACCCTGGTCGGCGACGAAGACCTTCTTCAGCACGGCGAGGACGGCCGGGTCCTCACCGAGGGCGCGCAGTGCGATGACCGCGTCGACCGGGCGCATGGTCGTCATGCCGATGGCGACGGTCTGCGCGGGGAGCTCCTGCTCCGTGGTCCACGCCGCCTCGTCGATCTCCATCGTGGTGTCGTCGGTGAAGACGTCGAACCAGATCCAGCCGCCGTCCTCGAACGGCTTGAGCGACACCTTCAGCGCGACGTCGATCCACGACTTCGCGCTGCGGATGACCTGGCCGTCGAGGTGGATGATGTCGCCGTTGGGCTTCGAGCGGTACACGTCGATGCGACCGGCGCCGCGGACGCGCATGCGCAGCACGACGTCCTCGATGACCGTCCAGCGCTTCCAGTAGCTCGCGGGGAACGCGTTGAAGTACGAGGCGAACGACACCTTCGCCGAGGTCGGAATCGTGACCGCGCGGCGGCCCGACACATGGCTGTGGACGTTCTCCGGCTCGTCGAGGTAGAGCGGACGCACGTCCAACGGGTCCTCGTCCCGCGGCATGATCACCCGCTGCAGGACCTGGGTCGGGTCGATCTTGGTGGCGCTTGCGGCGTTGGCCTGCTCGGTCACGTGCTTCCTCCGGCGAACCGAACGGCTTCGGTTCGGGTCAGCTTCATGGATTGGCTACCAGATGCCACAGGTGGACGTCGTGGCTCGGCGCATCTCGCGCCATAGTACCCATTGTCAAATGACGATCGCCCGACCGCACTGGTTGCACGGCCGGGCGATGTTTCACATTTCGACCTGATCAGTCGAGGTCGCCGTTGATCGGCGTGCCGTCGGTCAGGTGCGGTGCGATCTTGTTGTCGAACGCGCTGAGCGCCGCGCCGATCGCCATGTGCATGTCGAGGTACTTGTACGTGCCGAGACGGCCGCCGAACAGGACGTTCTTCTCGGCCGCCTCCTTCTTGGCGAGCTCGCGGTACCGCTCCAGCTTGGCGCGGTCCTCCGGCGTGTTGATCGGGTAGTACGGCTCGTCGTCCTTCTCCGCGGCGCGGGAGAACTCGCGGACGATGACGGTCTTGTCCGTCGGGTACTCGCGCTCCGGGTGGAAGTGGCGGAACTCGTGGATGCGGGTGTACGGGACGTCCGCGTCGTTGTAGTTCATGACCGGGGTGCCCTGGAAGTCACCGGTCGGGAGCACTTCCTGCTCGAAGTCGAGCGTGCGCCAGCCCAGCCAGCCCTCGGAGTAGTCGAAGTAGCGGTCGACCGGACCGGTGTAGACGATCGGCGTGCCGGCCGGGATCTCGTCCTTGACGTCGAAGAAGTCCGTGTCGAGGCGGACCTCGATGTTCTCGTGCGCCGCCATCTTCTCGAGCCACGCGGTGTAGCCGTCGACCGGCAGACCCTCGTAGGTGTCGTTGAAGTAGCGGTTGTCGAAGGTGTAGCGGACCGGGAGGCGGCTGATGACCGCGGCCGGCAGCTCCTTCGGGTCGGTCTGCCACTGCTTCGCCGTGTAGTCGCGGATGAACGCCTCGTAGAGGGGGCGGCCGACCAGCGAGATCGCCTTCTCCTCGAGGTTCTTCGCGTCCTTGGTGTCGATCTCCGAGGCCTGCTCGGCGACCCACGCGCGGGCCTCGTCCGGCGACAGGTACTTGCCGACGAACTGGGTGATCAGGCCCAGACCCATCGGGAACTGGTACGCGACGCCCTTGTGCATCGCGAAGACGCGGTGCTGGTAGCCCGTGAACTCGGTGAACTGGTTGCAGTACTCCCAGACCCGCTTGTTCGAGGTGTGGAAGAGGTGCGCACCGTAGCGGTGCACCTCGATTCCTGTCTCGGGCTCAGCCTCCGAGTAGGCGTTGCCGCCGATGTGGGCACGACGCTCGAGCACCAGCACCCGCTTGTTCAGCTGGGACGCGGCGCGCTCGGCGACCGTGAGACCGAAAAATCCGGATCCGACGACGATCAGGTCATAGCCAGCGAAGCTCACGAATGGGGAGGGTACCTGTGCCGTACGACACGGCCCCAACGCCCCCTCTTCGAATCGTACTGCCCTTGATCAGGTAAAACGCGCACGACATGCCGCTGGGAGCCCATTCGGCAGGTGGCGGTGGCCTCGCCGGGTCACGCGAGTCCGGCCCGTCAGCCCCTGACCTCGGAGTCGGCGAGGCCGGGGAAGACGTCGCCCGCCACCTGCTCCAGCACGGTCTCGTGCCCGAAGTAGACGCCCTCGCTGCGCGGCCAGTGCACGATCAGGTCCGTGAACCCCAGCTCACGTGCGCGGCCAGCGGCGTCCCGGAACGCCTCGACGCTCGACAGCGAGTAGACCGGCGCCGAGTCGAGGTTGAGGTAGCGGTCGACGGTGCCCTTCGCGCGGTTGATCGAGGCCAGTTCCTCGTTGAACCGCTTCGTCACGTCGGCGACCCCGCGCCACCAGTCCTCGTAGCTCGGGTTCTCCAGCTTCGGCGACCCCGTGGTGATCCAGCCGGTGCCGTAGCGGGCAGCGACGTTCATGGCCCTCGGGCCGTCGGCGGCCACCACGAACGGCACCCGCGGCCGCTGCACGCAGCCGGGGTACCCGCGGGCCTCGTCCGCGGCGAAGTGCTCGCCCTTCCAGGTCGTCTTGTCCCTGGTCAGCAGCAGGTCGAGCAGTTCGACGAACTCGCTGAACCGCTGCGTGCGCTGCCCGGCGGTGAGCTCCTGCCCGCCGATCGCGGTCGTGTCGTACGAGCCGGTGCCGCCCGAGCCGAGACCCAGGTTGAGGCGGCCGTCGGACAGGTCGTCGAGCGTGAGCACCTCGCGGGCGAACGGCACCGGGTGCCGGAAGACGGGTGACGCGACAAGCGTGCCGAGCCGGATTCTGGACGTGACCGCCGCCGCGGCCGCGAGCGTGGGAACCGCGGAGAACCAAGGACCGTCGACGAGCGTGCGCCAACCGAGGTGGTCGTACGTCCAAGCGTGGGAGAAACCGTACTCCTCGGCCGCTCGCCACTTGGGTTCCGCCACCCACCACCGGTATTCGGGCAGGATCACCACACCAACTCGCACCACCTGACACTAGCGACGTGTTCCGCAACACGACGAATCCGCCACCCCGCGTCAGCGAGGATGGATTCGTGGAGAAACCAGCGCTGGTGGCATCGGATGTGGACGGCACGATTCTCGGCACGAACGAGCAGGTGAGCGAGTACACGACACGCGTCGTGGGCAGGGTCCTCGCGGAGGGAACGCCGTTCGTGCTGGTCAGCGGCCGCCCACCGCGGTGGATCCCGCGCGTCGCGAACGCCGTGGGAGCCACGGGGTACGCGGTCTGCGCGAACGGCGCGGTGCTCTACGACGTCGGCGAGGACCGGGTGATCTGGCAGCGCGGGATCAGCCCCGTGCGGCTGCACGATCTGTACGAGGCCCTCAACACGGCAATCCCCGGTTGTGCGGTGGCCGTGGAACGGGTGGGTGCGCGCGCGGACGACATCAAGTCGTTCGTGGCGGAGGAGTCGTACCGGCACGCGTGGCCGGACGGGCACGATGTCGCCCCGCGGGCGGAGGTGCTGGGTCACACGGCGGTGAAACTGCTGGTCAGACACCAAGGCATGACCAGCGCCGAGATGGCGGCCGCCACGACGGCCGTGCTCGGCGACGAGTTCGCCATCACCTACTCGACCAACGCCGGGCTGATCGAGGTGTCCGAACGAGACGTCACCAAGGCCACTGGACTGGCCGACGTGGCCGAGCGGCTCGGGGTCGCCGCCGAGAACGTGATCGCGTTCGGGGACATGCCGAACGACATCCCGATGGTGCGGTGGGTCGGCCACGGCGTCGCCATGGCCAACGCCCACCGGGAACTGCTGGAGGTGGCCGACGAGGTCACCGGCACCAACGACCAGGACGGTGTCGCCCAGGTGCTGGAGCGCTGGTTCTAGCGGGGCCCTGGGCAGTTACGTGGATGAAGGGCTCCTTCATCCACACCACGTGGAGGAAGGAACCCTTCATCCACCTCACCGGGCGGCGAGTTGCGAACACGACTTCTGGCTACCTGCTCAGTCCTCGGCGGGGACCGGAACCGGAACGCCACGGCGCTTCTGCACGTACGCCAGCAGCGCCGCCAGACCGGCGGCGGCCAGGTCGGCGATGGTGAACATCAGGCGCGAGACCAGCGCCAGCGCGATGGCCTGACCCGACGGCAGCACGGTCGCGATCGTGGCGGTGATGACGAGCTCACGAGCGCCGAGACCGGACGGCAGGAAGAAGGCCATCAGGCCCGCGGTCATCGAGAGGGCCATCGCGCCGGCGGACAGGACGAGCGTGTCCCAGCGCGGCGAGCCGAGCGAGTCGACCAACAGCCACAGGTGCACGCCGTAGCAGAAGTAGATCGCGACGGCCGTGCCGAGCGCCTTGAGGATCTCGACCCCGGTGAAGCGGCGCTCGATCGGCGCCTTGCGCAGCACCTTCAGGACCAGGTTGACCGACCACGTCAGCAGGCGCGGGTGCAGGAACGGCAGGCCGACGAGCAGCAGCAGGAACAGCCACAGCAACTGGTTCGCCTCGGGGCGGCCGTTCAGCATGACGGGCAGCGCGGCGAGGCCGGCGATCAGCGACGCGAGGACGCCCATGCCGGTCGCGACCAGGCCCGCGGTGAAGCTCCGCGCGCGGTTGACGCCCGCCTCGCGAGCCAGCTCCATGGAGAGCAGGACGGCCCAGACGGCGCCGGGGATGTACTTGCCCAGCTGACCGACCAGGTAGAACTTCGACGCGTCCATGAAGCGGACCGGAGCGCCCAGGTCGGACAGCACGATCTTCCACACCAGGGGGCCGAGGAAGACGCCGGCGAAGACCGCGAGCATCGACCACACGAGCGACTGCCACGGCAGTCCGACCAGAGTCGGGTAGACCTCGTCCCACTGGGAGTAGACCGAGTAGGTGGCGGCGGCCAGCACCGCGACGATGAGCACTCGCTTCGCCCAGGCGATGACGACCGCCTTGCGCGTCTTGGCCGGAGCCGGAGGGGCAACCTGCTGGGCGTCGGTGTCAACCACGTCGGACTCGACGGTCATCGGTTCTCCGCTTCCTGCTTCGCTTCCCAGCAGCGGGCCGGGCACGGCGGGCTGGGAGTCCATGAAAGTCGTTGCTCCTGCGCTGCGGATCCACAACGGACCCTGAAAAAGATCACTCCATCAGGCAGGTAGCCTGTGGTCCGCGCCTGGTCTACACCTGGCAGTAACACCGGGGTAACTGTACCGGACGCATCCAACCGTCTCCGGAAGTGGAAAGTCTGCTGCATGATTCCGATTACCGTCGTCGATGTCCAGGACGCCGAGCCGCTCGTGCTGGAAGTGCTCCGCTCCGGTGTCATCGCACAGGGCCCGATGGTCAAGCGGTTCGAGGACGCTTTCGCCTCCGTTGCCGGTGTGCCGCACGCGGTCGCCGTCAACAACGGCACGACCGCGCTGGTCGCGTCCATCCAGGCGCTCGACCTGCAGCCGGGTGATGAGGTCATCACCACGCCGTTCACCTTCGTGGCCACGCTGAACGCGATCCTCGAGGCAGGCGCCACCGCGCGCTTCGCGGACATCAGCGCCGTCGACTTCAACATCGATCCGGAGAAGGTCGGCGCGCAGGTCACCGCGCGCACCAAGGTCCTCATGCCGGTCCACCTGTACGGCCAGATGGCCGACATGGGCCGCCTCGTCCCGCTGGCGCAGCAGCACGGCCTGACGATCGTCGAGGACTCGGCGCAGGCCGTCGGCGCGACGTACGAGGGCAAGCCGGCCGGCTCGTTCGGCATCGGCTGCTTCTCGCTCTACGCGACGAAGAACATCACCACCGCCGAGGGCGGCGTCATCACGACGTCGGACGACGCGCTGGCGGACAAGCTGCGCGTCATGCGCAACCAGGGCATGCGCGCCCGCTACCAGTACGAGATGGCGGGCCACAACTACCGCCTCACGGACCTGCACGCGGCGCTGGGCATCCCGCAGCTGGAGAAGCTGCAGCAGCTCACCGACGCCCGCCGGCGCAACGCCGAGGCGCTCTCGAAGGGCCTCGACGGCGTCACCGGCCTCACCGTGCCGGCCGTCATGCCGGGCCGCGAGCACGTGTGGCACCAGTACACGATCCTGGTCGGCGACGACGCCCCGGTGACCCGCGACGAGCTCGCGGCGAAGCTCACCGAGAAGGGCATCGGCAACGGCATCTACTACCCGAAGCTCGTCTTCGACTACGACTGCTACCGGGACAACCCGCAGGTCATCGCGTCGGACGTGCCGGTCGCGAAGAAGGTCGCCGAGCAGGCGCTGTCGCTGCCGGTGCACCCGAAGCTGACCGACGCCGACCTCGAGACCATCGTCTCTTCCGTCCGGGAGGTGTTCGGCGCGTGAGCGCTCGTCCCAAGGTCGCCCTCGTCGGCGCGGGCACGATGGGCTCGCTGCACGCCCGCGTGCTGTCGCAGTCCGACCGCGTCGACTTCTCCTACGTCGTCGAGCACAACGCCGAGACCGGCAAGGCCATCTCGGACCGCTTCGGCGCCGAGTACACGGACTCGCTGGAGCCGTTGAAGTACGTCGACGCCGTCGTCATCGCGGCCGCCACCGAGGCGCACTACACCATCGCCAAGCAGGTGCTGGAGCTCGGCAAGCCGCTGCTCATCGAGAAGCCGCTCGCCGCCACCTACGCGCAGTCCGAGGAGCTCGTCGCCGAGTCGGAGAAGCGCGGCCTGCCGCTCGTCTGCGGCTTCCTCGAGCGCTTCAACCCGGCGATCCTCACCGCGAAGCAGTTCGTGGGCGAGGTCGTGCAGATCAACGCGATGCGGCACTCGCCGTTCGTGCCGCGGATCAAGACCGGTGTCGCGGGTGACCTGCTCATCCACGACGTCGACCTCGCGATCCGCTTCGTCGGCACCGCTCCGGCCGCCGTGAAGGGCTCGTTCGGCTTCTTCCACGAGCAGTCGAAGGAGAACCGCGCCGAGGACTCGGCGGACGCGACCATGTCGTTCGACAGCGGTGCGCTCGCGACGATCTCCGCGTCCCGGATCAGCCAGCGCAAGGTGCGGCAGATCTCGGTGCTGGAGATCGACCGGCTGATCGAGATCGACCTGCTGCGCCGCGACATCACGATCTACAAGCACGTCGCGGACTCGCCGGCGGCGGACGGCGTCGGCTACCAGTCGCAGACCGTCATCGAGCTGCCGACGATCCTGCAGAGCGCCGAGCCGCTGGCCGCGCAGCTGAACCACTTCCTGAACCTGCTCGAGCTGGGCGCCGGTTCGGACGAGGTGATCGCTGAGCGCAACGCGATCCTGCCGGCGCACAAGGTCGTGCACGAGGCCACGGAGTCGGCTCTCGCCTGATCCCGTCGCAACCGAAGGGGCCACCGGACCAGCGTTCGGTGGCCCCTTCGCACACTCGCCCGTTCAGGGTTCCAGCAGGCTCACGCAGCGGCGCGTACAGCTCCGCCCCCGCCTCGTACGGGTAGGTGGTGCGATGGCCACCCGCCGTTGCCGGGCAGCCCCCACGCCATCGAGACGAATGCCCCGGCAGGTCAGAGACCGAGCTCGTCGGCGATGCGTGCCGCCACGTCGTAGCTCGACCCGACGGGTGCCGAGGGGTACTCGGTCGTCTGCGACGTCCACTCCCGTCCGGCCGCGCACCAGTCGATGGTGGGCGGCTTTCCCGCCTCCACGGTGGCGGCGAGCTCGGTGAAGTAGCGCTCCCACCGGGGCTTGTAGTAACCGCTGATCATGCCGTTCCACTCGCGGTTGGCGTACTCGCGCAGCACACCGCACGCCTGTTCCGACCAGATGGTGATGATGCCGCGCGCGTCGCGTTCCAGCACGGCCTTCTCGGCGTCGGTGCTCCCCCACGCCCGCGCCGAGCGCAGCCACGAGCCGAGCAACCAGTCGCGCTGGGTGCCGAGCAGCTCCTCGCTGCGCGTCATGTACGTCAGGAACTCGTCGGTCGAACGGTCCAGCGCCGGGACGTCCTTGCCCTCGTACGCCCGAGCGATCTCGACGAGCTTGGCGCGTCCTCGATCGGCGAGCACCTGCCGCGTCACGTCGACCAGGTCGTACTTGTAGGTCTCCAGCTGCCGCACCGACGGGGGCGCTGCCAGCAGCTGCCGCAGAGCGGGCTCGAACTCCTCGGCCGGGTAACGGGGTTCCTTGGGCCCCCAGTTCGACGCCGACGTCATCTTCAACGACGGCGGCGCGACGAACGGGCTTTCGTGAGGGCCCTCACCGCTCTCGTGGTTGGTGGCGCGGAACGAGTACGCGGTCTTCAGCAGCGTCTTCCACGCGTCACGGAGGTTGGGGTCGTCGACGCCGTAGCGGCGCTTCGCGTAGTCGGTGATCCACGAGTCCAGGTCGACGGGGTTCTCGCGCCACACCATCTCGCCGAACAGGTCCTGCACCACCGGGTTGAGGTGCGTGCCCTCCATGACCATCGCGGTGCCGACCAGGTTGCCCCGCGTGCCGGTGCCCA
Source organism: Lentzea sp. NPDC004782 (assembly GCF_040609115.1). Classification (NCBI taxonomy): domain Bacteria; kingdom Bacillati; phylum Actinomycetota; class Actinomycetes; order Pseudonocardiales; family Pseudonocardiaceae; genus Lentzea; species Lentzea sp. NPDC004782. The sequence continues at coordinate 59,106 of NZ_JBEXJN010000028.1, read as the reverse complement.
TCTTGCGGATCTCCGGCAACGTCCGGCCCGGCTCGTACAGGTTGCCGAACATGCCGAGCCTGCCGCCGAAGTTCTGGATCGTCCCCCACGCCCACGGCGCACCCCAGAACTTGTCCTTGCGCTTCCACAACGGGCCGTCGTCGGCGTCCAGGTCGAGCACCAGCACCCGCTTGCGGTCGATCGCGTCGATCAGCTCACGCATCGGGTTGTCCTGCCACGCCTGGAGCACCCAGATGGCGCCGGGGTGCGCGGCCGTCAGCGCGTCCTGCACCGCGCGGCCCGCGTCGCCGAGGTCGACGCCGCTCAGCTCGCCGCCCTCGTGAATCAGATCGTTCGAGTAGTGCGTGGTGTCGCCGAACCGCTCGCGCTGCACCTCGTAGAACCGGGCGGCGACCTTGCTGTAGAGGTCGCCGGTCGGGTCGAGCCAGTACGGCCGGGGCTGACCGGAGTAGCCGCCCTGCGGGATCACGTGCGCGTCCGGGTTGCGCTGCGCGAACACCTTGTCCGGCACGTGACCGATGAACGCGGGGAAAACCGGCGTGATGCCGAGGCTGCGCATGCGATCCGCGATCAGTCTGCCCAGTTCGGCGCGTCGTTCGATCAGCTCCTTGCTCACCGGGCCCGCGTGCACGCCGCCGCTGGGGTCGTAGCCGGTCGTCGAGCCGTACCACTGCCACGGCTGCAACGACGGCTGCGCGATCCACGCCCGCACCTCGGACTCGGACAATCCGAACGACTGGAACGTGTCGTACCAGACGGCCTCCTGACCGACGAGCACGAGCGCGCGGTTCACCCCGCTCGCCGCCAGGTAGTCGATCTCGCGCTCCCACTCGGTCCACGTCCAGTACGGCATGGTGTAGCCGAAGACCGTGAAGTTGTAGGCGTACCGGTCGGTGAGCTTGGTGTGCTTGCTGATGGGCTTCGCGGGCGCGGGCACCGCGTCCGGCAACGCGATCCGGTCGCCGTTGGTCGACAGGTGCCCGCCCGCCACGTACTTCAGCCACCACCCGAACGCGGACACGAGCGCGACGTCGCTCGACCCGGACAGCACCACGTGCCCGTCCGTGCCGCCGATGCCGAACGAGTCCGCGAGTCCAGGTCGTGCGGGGACGCGTTGGAGTTCGAACTGCGCCGCGCGTTCTCCGTCGCCGCCGAGCAGGCGGGTGATCGCGGCCCGGGCCGCCGGCGAGTCGGTCGAGGAGTAGTCGTCGAGCTTGCGTGACGACGTGAGCACGTCTGCCACGACGAGGCCCACCAGCAGCACGACGATCACGATCACGACCACGGTTCTGCGCTGCACGCCCTACCCCGATCTTCGGCCTCAGCTGATCGTACGCACGGCGCTCAGCTCACGGGCCAAGCCAGGCGACCCCTTCAACCGCACCTGGTCCTACCCCGGCAAGTGACCCGGCGAAAACGCCGAGGGCCGATCAGACGACCGGCCCTCGGCGTTTTCTTTCCGTCGATCACTCCGAAGCGGACATCCGAGAGCGTCGCCGAGAGGCGAACGCCAGGTACAGGGCGTGCAGCAACCCGAGCACCAACGACCCGATCAGCAACTTCCACCCGAACCCGAGGCCGGGTGGCGAGAAGCTGAGCTCCACGGTGGACTCACCGGACGAGGCGGGCAGGTCGAGCTGGATCAAGCCGGCAGGCCCCTGCTCGACCTCGACCTCCTTGCCGTCCACAGTGGCCGTCCACCCGGGCCACGCGAGCGCGGCGAACAGCACCTTGCCGGACCCGCGGTAGGTGACCCGCTCCCCCTCGAAGCCGGTGGAAGCCGCGGAGGACACGTGCACGCCGGGCGACGTGTAGGACAACCGGGAGCCCGCGTACGGCAGGGGCGCGTCACGCTTCAGCACCGTCACCACGGAGTTGCGCTCCTGCACCGACCACCCGGCGGGAACGCGCTCGGGCCCGTTCTCCTTGACGTACCCGTTGGCGACCACGACGGTCTGGAGCCGGACGGCGTCGGCCAGCGGCACGTCGAACGACCCGGCGTGCTTCCACAGCGCGTTGTAGGCCGCCGGGCAGGTGCCGCCGAAGTAGTTCATGCAGAACGTCTCGGAGAACGCGGAGTACCCGAGCCCGGTGTAGGAGTTGAGCGCCTCGACTCCCGCGATCTCCCACTGCGAGCCGAACAGCGCGTACTTCCACGAGGTCTCGGGCGACATGCCACCGGAGTTCTTCTCCAGCACACCGAGGTCTGCCACCAGCAGCGTGTTGCCGTGGTACCGCTCGTCGAAGTTCTTCTTCATCTCCGCCACGTTGTGCGGGAAGTTCCACGGGTTGATGTTGAGGTTGCCCCGGTAGTGCGCGACCTGGAGCCCCAGCGTGGCTGCGGTGCCCAGCACGAGCGTCAGCGCGACCAGCTTGGGCCGGGAACGGGCAACGTAGAGCAGAGCGGCCAGCAGCACCAGCACCACGACCGCGGCGAGCGCGTGCCAGCGCCACGCGGTGGGGGTCGAGGCCACGGACAGGTAGGCACCGAGGGCGACGAGGACCCCGGACAGCACCATCCGGACGCGCCACGCCGACGTCTGGAAGCCCTTGGTCAGGAGCACCGCGACGACCACCGACAGCGGCAGGTAGACGTACTCGAGCAGACGTGCGGGCCAGCGGAACAGCCAGAGGTTCGACGGGCCGATGAGCAGCAGCACGTAGATGGCCGCGAACACGTAGAGGCCGAGGTAGTCGCGCCAGCGGTCGCGCAGCACCGACCAGGCCAGCCACGGCACCAGCGGCACCACGAACCACGCCAGGTAGGTGATCGGGAAGCTGATCAGGCTACCGGTCCAGGTGTTGAACTGCGCCTGGTACGTGGGGGCGCTCATGCCGATCAGGTCGGCGAGGTTGGGCACCAGGAAGCCGTCGTTGCGGATCGAGTTGTCGGTGCGCCAGGTGACGGCGGCACTGCCGAGCAGCGGGAAGAACACGACCAGCGACGAGGCGCCGACCAGACCGCCGCTGACGACCAGGTGGCCGAGCTTGCGCCAGTTCTTGCGAACGACGAGCTCGAGGGCGACGCCGAGCAGGATGAAGACGATGCCGAGCGCGCCGTAGGGGTTGCCGACGGTCATCGCCAGGTAGCCGAAGACGAGCAGCCAGATCGGGTTCGACTTGCCGGTCGCGAACCGGCGGGCCGCCCACCAGACCCACGGCAGCCAGGCGAACGCCATCAGGCCGGCCACCCACGCGGAGGCGTCGAAGAAGAGCGTGTAGCCGGAGAACGGCAGGGCGGTCGCGACGGCGGCGGCGGCACCGCGGTTGGCGCCGTACTCCCTGGCCAGGACGTAGACGCCGACGGCGAGCAGCACGAGGAACTCGACCTTGACGAAGGTCGCGGCGACGGCGACGTCCGGCAGCAGCGAGACGATCACGTAGTTGCCCAGCGACACCGGGTTCCACAGGCCGAGCATGGCCTCGCTGGCGTAGTTGCCGCCCATCCAGCTCTCGGGCATCAGCGTGGGCCAGTTGCCCTGGCGCAGCAGCTCACCGATGCGGAACCAGTGCGGGAGGAACGCCGCGGCCGAGTCGTCCCAGTAGTAGAAGATCCGGTTGCGAATCAGAGGCAATTGGGCAACGACTGCGACAAATGCGATAATTCCGGCGACCGTGAAAATTCCTGCCCAGCGGCCCCGCGACCCCGCCCGCACACCCTCTCCCGGATCCGCCGACCCAGATCGATCAGCGGCTCTGGGTTCCGTGAGAGTCACAATCAAGATCCTTTCAGGTGCGGCACCGCCGAGGGGCATGCCCGAGCCAATGGGCATTCCGGGGTCACGTTAAAGTTGCTCGCCGTTACGGTCGTGTAAGACCGCCCGGACACAGTCTGCCAGGGAGAAACTGTGGGAACACCAGAGCCCACCGATCAGCTCGTGCTCAGCTACGTCATCCCCGCGTACAACAGCTCGGACGCGATCGAGGCCACGCTCAAGGAGCTGGGTGACCGGCTTCAGGGGACCCACTCCGAGATCCTCGTGGTGGAGAACGGGTCGACCGACGGCTCGCCGGAACTGCTCGCGAGGCTCGAGCGCGACTGGCAGTTCGACGGTGTCGAGCTGCGCGTGTTGCACTCGGAGAAGGGCCTCGGCCACGCCCTGAAGAAGGGCATCGGCTCCTCGCGGGGCTCGTCGGTCGTGCTGAGCGCCGACGACCTGCCGTTCGGGTTCGACGACCTGGACGAGGCACAGAAGATCGGCCTGAACAAGTACAAGGTCATCATCGGCTCGAAGGCCCACCCGAAGTCGGACATGGACCGCACGCTGCTGCGCGCGGTGCTGAGCACCGGCTTCCTGGTCCTGCGCTGGCTGATCCTCGGCATGAAGACCCGCGACCCGCAGGGCACCTTCGTGCTCGACGGCACGTGGGCGCGCGGCGTGGTCGGCAAGCTCACGGCACCCGGCTTCCTGCTCACGACCGAGCTGGTCTACCTCGCCGAGCTCGAGGGCAACCACCCCGTCGAGGTGCCGGTGAAGCTGCGCCGCATCCACACCGGCGCGGGCAGCACCATCCGCGTGTTCCACGACGCGTACACGATGGGCATCGGCCTGTTCAAGATCCGCAAGCTCCACCGCAAGACGCACGGTCGCTGACGCGCCGCGCGACCCAGCAGCACCACGACGCGCACGTGCCGGCTCAACGGCACGTGCGCGTTGTCGTTCGCACCCCACCGACCTGGCTATTCTCAGACGACCGCACGAGAACAGGAGCGTGACGAGTGCGTCAGGTGATCGTCATCGGGGGCGGGATCGTAGGGCTCTCTGTAGCCCGTGAGCTGGCGCTGCGCGGCAACGCGATCATCGTCCTGGAGAAGGAAGCCGGCTGGGCGGAGCACCAGACCGGCCACAACAGCGGTGTCCTGCACGCGGGCCTGTACTACAAGCCGGGATCGCTGAAGGCCAGGATGTCGGTGGCGGGCAACGCGTCCATGGCCAGGTACGCCGAGGACAACGGCATCCCGGTCGACATCTGCGGCAAGCTCGTCGTCGCCACCAGCTCCGCGGAGATCCCCCGTCTGAACGCGCTCGCCGCACGCGCCGAGGCGAACGGCGTACCGGCCAAGCTGATCACCGCGGCCGAGGCGCGCGACCACGAGCCCGAGGTCTCGTGCGTCGCCGCGCTCCGAGTCGAGAGCACGGGCATCGTCGACTTCCCCGCCGTCTGCGCGTCGCTCGTCCGCGACCTCGACGGCCACGACCTGCGCCTGAAGTCACCCGCCCTGGCCATCCGCACCCGCGGCGAACGGGTCGAGGTCGCGACACCGCAGGGCGTGGTCAGCGGTGACGTCCTGGTCAACTGCGCGGGCCTGCACAGCGACAGGGTCGCCCGGCTGGCCGGACTCCGGCCGCCCGCGACGATCGTCCCGTTCCGCGGCGAGTACTACGAGCTGCGGCCGGAACGCAGGGACCTGGTGCGCGGCCTGATCTACCCGGTCCCCGACCCGGCCTTGCCGTTCCTCGGCGTCCACCTGACCCGCATGATCGACGGCAGCGTGCACGCGGGCCCGAACGCGGTGCTGGCGCTGCGCCGCGAGGGCTACCGGTGGCGCGACGTCTCCCTGAGCGACGTGGCCGACGTCGTCCGCTTCCCCGGCACGTGGAAGCTGGCCCGCAGGTTCGGCAGGACAGGCGTCGACGAGATGTTGAGGTCGTTGTCCCGCAAGCGTTTCGCGGCCAGCCTCGCCCGGCTGGTGCCCGCCATCGGCGAGGACGACCTGGTGCGCGCCGAGGCCGGTGTGCGGGCGCAGGCGATGCTGCCGGACGGCTCGCTGGTCGACGACTTCCTCATCGAGTCCGCGCCGCGCCAGGTGCACGTCCTGAACGCCCCCTCGCCCGCCGCCACGGGTGCGCTGGAGATCGCGAAGCACGTGGCCGACCTGACCTAGAAGACCTGGCAACCCAAGCCAGGCGACCCCTTCAACCGCACCTGGTCCTACCTCGGCAAGTGACCGCGACGAAAAGCGGCCGGCACTTGGGTGCCGGCCGCTTTTCGTCGTGTCTCACGCCTGCACGGTCACCAGGCGGGTGAACTCCGCCGGAAGGTCGAAGCCGTCCCAGCGGTCGGAGAACGTCAGCGCGTTGCCGAACGGCACGATGCGGTCGATGCCGCGGCCGGCCAGCTCGTGCGCCAGCCCCTCAAGCTCCTCCTGCGAGAAGCCGAACACCGACAGCGTCTGGTCCTTGCGCTGCACCATGGGCACGAGCGCGGACAGGGTCGGCAACGTGGCGAACGGGAAGGTGCCCGCGCCCAGCCACTCGCGAGGCACGTCCGCCGCCTCCGTCAGCTCCAGGGTCGCCACGGCGTTGCCGTCGAACGAGATCGACTTGGCGTGGCCGTCGGCGGCGACACCGTAGGCGGACACCCGCTTCTGCACGGCCATCGCGGGCTCGACGACGTGGTGCTTGGCCTCCAGCACCGCACTCAGCTCGGCGCGGAACTCGCCCCGCGCCCGCTGGGCCGCGGCCTCGTCGCCCACCCAGAACAGCGCGCGCGGGGATGAACAGGCGGCCTGGTCGAACCAGTAGGAGTCGTTGTAGAAACCGACGGCGACTTCCCGCTTCTGCTCCGGCGTGGCCTTGTGCCAGCCGTCGACGGAGATCAGCGCGAACGAGGCGCGGTCGGGGAACGTGACGTCGCGGGCGTGCGGCGCCAACGGCAGCTTGCGCACCTCGTTGACGGCACGGTCGCCGCCCCAGATGACGCGCAGGTCGCACGCGGCGGACAGCGCGGCGGTCACCTTGTCGTCGCGGTCGTAGGTGACCATGACCTGGGTCTCGGCGACGACCGGGTGCGCGTCCTTCAGCGCGTCGTTCAGCGCCTCGACGACAGCCTCCGCGGCACCGGCGGAACGCGGCGAGATGCGCACGACGTTGCTGTTTCCGGCGAGCGCCGACAGCGCCCACGAGTACACGAAGATCGTGTCCACGTTGGCGGGCGGGATGTGGAAGACGAGCCCGCGCCCGAAGCGCAGCACGCCCGGCGGGGTCTCCAGCTGCTTCAGCACCTTGTTGATCTCGCCGCGGCGCAGGAAGAAGCCGAGGGACGCGAGCTCCGGGTAGCGGCGGGCCATCTGCGGCGCGAGCAGCTTGCGCGCGAACTTCACCAGGAAGTCGACGATCCGCTCGTCACCGACCTTCAGCCGGCCACCGGTGGGCTCACCGGAGATGCTCGCGAGGAGTTCGTCGACCGAGGAGACGTCAGCTCCGGCGGGGAAACGGCGCTTCATGACGCAACAGCTCCAGAGAAGGTGTCCGAACAGCCGCGGGCCTCGGCGCGCGGCAGCCTGCCGAGCACGGAGAACCGCTTGCCCGGCCAGTCGCCGTCGTCGATGCCGTGCACCACACCGAGGTCCTCGGTCAGCAGCACGTGACCCGGGTAGCTGCGCGGCAACGTCGAGACGACCTCGATGACGCCGGGCTCACCGACGGGCTGCTCTTCCCAGGTGTCGGGGTTGCGGATGATGACGTCCGCGAAGTCCGGGCAGTACAGCGAGTTCCCGGACTTGCCCTCCAGGAAGACCGTGCCGATCTGCTCGATCATCCCGTAGTAGTTGTAGATCTGGGTCAGTCCGGTGTTCTCGGCGAAGCGCCGGCGGAACTCGGAGTTGTCGACCGCGATGTCGATGAGCTTCTTCCAGCCACCGGAGTGGATCAGGATGCCGTTCGACAGGTCCAGCTTGTGCTCACGCGCGACCTCGTAGAGGTACTGCCACACCATGAACGTGAAGCCGAAGATGAGGAACGGCTCGGAGCCGTGCTTGGCCAGGAACTCCTTGACGGCCTCGACGTCCGGCCGGTCGTTCTCGTCCAGCGCGTACACGTGGCTGCGACCGAACGTCGCCATGCCCAGCACGCCCGCGCCGCGAGCAGAGAACGAGCGGCGGTTCTTGATGATGCCGATGGTGTCCACCATCAGCATCGGCAGCCGCTTGCCGCCGAGCACCTCCTGCAGCGTCGCGCCGAGCTGGCGGGTCTGCACCGCGGCGGCTTCCTTGTCGAGGTAGATCCGCGACGCGCCACCGCCGGTCGTGCCCGACGACGTGAGGACCTTGAAGACCTCGGAGTCCGGAATGGACTTCAGCTCATGCGTCTTGAACATGCGCACGGGCAGCCACGGCAGGTCGTTCAGCGTGGCGAACTGCTCGCCGGACTTGATCCCGAGCGACGACAGGATGCGGTCGTACTGCTCGGAGTTCGCGCGGTGGTGCTCGGTCAGCTCGGTCAGCTCCGCCAACAGCGCGGTCTCGCGCTCGGCCTGACTGCGTCCGAAGACGCTCATACCTGTGCCTCCAAGGACCGATAGTCGATCTTGCCGCTGGGCAGCTGGGGAAAACCCTCCGCCGGACGCACGTCGAAGCCCGTGACGTGCAGGTGCAGCGTCTCGGACAACGTCTTCGCAGCCTGCTTGCAGGTGTCCTTGTCGGCACTGTCGAGGAAGACGACCACCTTGTCGCCGGCGGGCACGGCGGCGGCTGCGCCGAAGCCCTTCACGATCTGCTCCAGGTCGTCCAGGTTGACCCGGTTGCCGAACACCTTGCCGATCCGCTTCAACCGGCCGGTGATGTAGAGGAACCCGTCCTCGTCGAGGTAACCCAGGTCACCTGTGACGAGCACGCCGCCCGTCTCGTCGCCGGCGGCGAGCTCGGCTTCGGACTCGGCGTAGCCCATCATCACGTTCGGACCGCGGTACACCACCTCACCGGCAACACCGGGCTCCGCGATTTCGTTCCCGTCCTCGTCGCGGATCGAGAACGTGCCGCCGGGCAGCGCGGGACCGGCCGAACCCAGCTTCTCGGCGAGCCGGTCGGACGGCACGGTGGCCATCCGCGGCGCCGCCTCGGTCTGGCCGTACATGACGAACATCCGCCCGCCGACGGCCCGCATCTTGTCGTTGAACTCGCTGACCAGCTCGGTGCGGAGCTTGCCGCCCGCCTGCGTCAGCGTGCGCAGCGACGGGTACTTGGCCGGGTCGAACCGCAGCCTGCGCAGCATCTCGTAGTGGTACGGAACACCTGCGAGCGACGTGACGCCGTACTTCGTCACGGCGTCCCAGAACGGCCGCGCGACGACGCCGGAGCCCTCCAGCAGCACGGTCGCGCCTTTGCGCAGGTGGCTGTTCAGCACGGACATGCCGTAGCTGTAGTGCAGCGGCAGGCTGGTCGGCGCGATCTCGTTCTCGTCGATCCCGAGCACCTCGGCGATCGCGTCGGCGTTCGCGAGGATCGCCGAACGGGACAGCCGCACGAACTTCGGGTTGCCGGTGGAACCGCTGGTCGGCAGCATCACGGCCAGGTCGGGGTGCGGGTCGACGCCGTCCGCGTCCTCACGCACCCAGTCCCGCGAGTAACCGGGAGCGGGCTCGTCGTCGATGCCCAGCACGGCCGCGGGCCGGAACCGGGCCACGAGCCCGTCCAGCACCTCGCGGTCCTGCGCCGGGTCGAGCAGCGCGACCGCGCGGCCCGCCTCGAACGCACCCAGGTACCGCAGCACGCTCGTCAGGTCCAGGCCGACCCGGAGGAACAACACCCCGGACGGCAGATCGGCGAGTTCCTTCGCCACCTCGGACACGCGACCGGCGAGCTCGGCGCCGCCGAGCAGCTCACCGGTCGCGGCGTCACGCAGGCGAGCCTGAGCGTGCAGCAGCGTCACAGCACCAAACCTCCGTCGATCCCGAGCACCTGACCGGTGACGAACGAGGCGTCGTCACCGACGAGGAACCGGATCACCTTGGCGACTTCTTCTGCGGTGCCGAGCCGGCCGAGGGCGGTGTCGCCCTTCACCCGCTCCAGCACCTCGTCGGACTGCTCCGAGATCAGGTCGGTCTGGATCACGCCGGGCGCGACCGCGTTGACCCTGATCCCGTGGCGGCCCAGTTCCTTCGCCGCGGACTTCGCCGTCGCGACCAGTGCGGCCTTGGACGCCGCGTACACCGTCTGACCGGCGTTTCCGCGTTCACCGACGATCGAGCCGAGCAGCACGATCGAGCCGCTGCGCTTGCGCATCATGGCGCGGGCCGCGGCCTGCAAGGTGTTGATCGTGCCCGCGACGTTGGTGTTCAGCGTCCTGCTCACGTGGTCCTCGGTGAGCATGCCGATGAGGCCGCCCTCGAGGATGCCCGCGCTGGCCACGAGCACGTCGATGCGCCCGTGCTCCTTGGCGATCGTCTTGAAGACGTCCTTGACGGCGGCCGAGTCGGTGACGTCGAGCGCCACGCCGTGGACGCGTTCGCCCAGCTCAGCGGCACGTTTCTCGGTGGCTTCGCGGTCGCGGCCGGTGATGACGACGGTCGCACCGGCTTCGGCGAGCGCCGCGGCGGTGGCGAAGCCGATGCCGCGCGTGCCGCCGGTGACGACCGCCACCTTGCCGGAGAAGTCACTCACCGACGCCGAAGCCCTTCAGCATGTCGACGGCGACCTTGAAGCTGCTCATGTCGATGACCTGCTCGGTCTCGAACTGCACGTCGAACTCGTCCTCGATGGCGGCGACGAGCGCCATGTGGCCGACCGAGTCCCACTCCTCGATGTCGCGGTACTTCAGGTTCTCGACGTCGACGGAGTCGTCGAGCTGGAGGGCGTCCACGAAGACACCACGAAGACGGTCGTTCAGGGACATGCTTCTCTCGTTCTCTCGGACGGTGCTCGGGACTTGGGGGTCAGTGCTCGGTCGAACGCTCGGTCCACGCCTTGAGCAGCGCGGCGAGCTCCTCCGGCAGGCCTGCGGGAACCTCGGGCTCCTTGCCGGTCAGGAAACCGGTGAGAGCGGCGATCGCGTCCTCGTCACAGCCGCGGCGCGACAGGCCGATGACGTTGACACCGGTCGTGCGGGCGGGGTTGCCCAGGGTGATGGTGAACGCGCCGACCTCCTTGCGGATGGCCGATCCGAGCCCGATCATCGCGCCCGGCCCGATCTGCACGCCCTGGTGCACGACGGTGCCGAGGCCGATGTTGGAGCCGCTCCACACGTGGCAGTGACCGGCGATCTGCACGGCGCTCGTGATCACGACGCTGTTGTCGATGACGCAGTCGTGCGCGACGTGGGCGCGGCCCATCAGGTAGTTGTCGCTGCCGATCCTGGTCGCGTCCTTGGCGCCCTGGTTGATCGTGACGAACTCGCGGATGCGGTTGCGGTCGCCGATCACGACACCGGGGCCGTCGTTCTCGCCGTCCCAGCCGGCCAGGTGCGGCGCGCTGAGGTACTCGGCCGGGCCGCCGATGCTGACGTGCGGTCCGATGAAGTTGCCGTCACCGATCCGGCACGGCCCTGCGATCACCGTGTACGGTCCGATCACGTTGTCGTCACCGAGCTCGACGTCCGCGCCGATGATCGCGGTCTCGTGAATGCGGTTCGCCACCTGATCTGCCCTGCCCGTGAGTTGATGGTGTAACCCGCGTCACCACGGCGCTTCCACCGGGACGGGGCCGGTAGGTCACTCTACTTCACGGGCGGGACAGGGCCTGACCGGCTAGGAGTTGAGCAGGCCCAGGCAGGCGTCCATGACGATCCGCTCGGTCGTGCCGGCCTCGGGCGTGTCGCTGTCGGAGAACTTCAACGGGCTGGGCCACGCGTAGGAGATGGTCGAGCACCCCAAACCGGCGATGGTGTCATCGCCCTCGTTCCACCCGGCCTCGTAGCCGCCGTGCAGGCTCCCGCCCGCACGCTGCGTCGCGTTGTCCGGGATGTAGCCCTCGCATTCGTTGGCATAGCCCACGACCCACAGGTTTCCGGGGAACGCGTTGTGCAATTTCACGTGGTACGCGGACAACGGCTCGTGCGAGAGCGCGAGGATGGTCAGTCCTCCGAATCGCCAGCGCTGGATCGGTGCCGGCACGGACGTCGGCAGCTCACCGTTGTCGATCAGCTGCATCATCACGGTGGCGTGCCGCGAGTTCGGATCCAGCGGGCCCAGCTCGTTTCGACGGGCCTCGTACTTCGCGCGCACCACGCCCTGCACGTCGGGGTCGGCGAGGTCCACCTGGAACGGCAGGTCGACCTCGATCAGCGCTGTCGACACGGGTCCCGTGACATCGCCGAACTCGCCTTCCTCGAGGACGTCGACGACCGCCTGGCCGAGAACGGCCCCCAGCTGTTCGGTCATGGACGGGGAGTGCGGGTCGAGCGCCTCCTGGTCGCCGCACGCGCCCTGCAGGAACAGCGCCGGCACGCCCAGCTCCTGTTCGACGAACTCCGACGCGACAGCCGGGAAGTCGCCGTCGAACACCTCGTCGTCGCCGCGCGAGACCGGATGGCACGCGGCTCCGAACACCACCGCGAACAGGTCGCCGTCCACGGTGTCGACGCGCAGCACCGGCACGGTGTCCAGCACGGTGTCGAACCCCACCCGGTTGTAGCCGATGGTGGCGGCCCCTTCGGCGTAGGACAGCGCGACTCCGACCCGGTCGAGGGCGAGCGTGTCGCGGACCAGCTGGATCAACGCGTCGGTGATGAGCGAGGTCGTGCCGTTGACGGCGGCGATGTCGGCATCTGTGAGGTTCATCAGCACGAACGGGTTCGGCCGGGTGTCGCCGTACAGAGGGCCCGAGTGCGTGTGGCTCGCGGCCAGCATGAGGTCCGCAGCCGCGACCAGCCCTTCGTCGACGAGGGTTTCCCTGATCAGCTGGTGGACGTCCCTCGGGATGCTGATGAGGTCCGCACGCACCAGCACTTTGGGTGCGCCGTCGTCCCAGATGACGAGGCACTGCGCTCGCAACCTGCGCGCGATCGCACCGTGGTCGCCGCGCGGGCCCCAGCCGTATCCGCCCATCCACAGGCTCGGGTACGGCGGGAACACCGGCGTGATGTCAGCCTCTCCCACCGCTGCTTCGAATGCCACCGTTGCCTCCCTGCGACGTACTCCGATTTCCCCCTGATGCGGATGTCGTTTGAAAAGAGGTGAGCATCGCGGCCCGAGTACAGCTCTTGGCCAATCCGTTATCGGAGCACTTCGAGTCGGCGCGGGGCCGCGATCGCGGTGGAGCCGGTGAACAACGCGACGGCCGCAGCCGAAAACACCGCGTCGATGACGGTCAAGTCATCTCCGAGTCGGCTGCAGCCGCCGCCGCAGGTCTTGCCGGAGGTCGTCCCCCGCTACCTCGGTTCGAGCACCTCCAGGCCGCCCATCCACGGGCGCAGCGCCTGCGGCACCACCACGGAGCCGTCGGCCTGCTGGTGGTTCTCCAGGATCGCCACGATCCACCGCGTCGTCGCCAGCGTGCCGTTGAGCGTCGCGGCGATCTGCGACTTGCCGTTCTCGTCCCGGTAGCGCACGTTCAACCGCCGCGCCTGGAACGTGGTGCAGTTCGACGTCGAGGTCAGCTCGCGGTACTTCCGCTGCGTCGGCACCCACGCCTCGCAGTCGAACTTGCGGTGCGCCGACATGCCGAGGTCACCGGTCGCCGTGTCGATGACGCGGTAGGGCACCTCGACCTTGGCGAGCATCTCCTCCTCCCACGCGAGGAGCCGGGCGTGCTCGGCCTCGGCGTCCTCCGGCTTCACGTAGGAGAACATCTCGACCTTGTTGAACTGGTGCACGCGGATGATGCCGCGGGTGTCCTTGCCGTACGACCCGGCCTCGCGCCGGTAGCACGACGACCAGCCCGCGTACCGGCGTTCTCCGTCGAGGATCTCGTCCGCGTGGTAGCCCGCGAGCGGCACCTCCGACGTGCCGACCAGGTACAGGTCGTCGCCCGGCAGGTGGTAGATCTCGCTGGAGTGCGCACCGAGGAACCCGGTGCCCGCCATGATCTCCGGTCGCACCAGCGTGGGCGTGATCATGAGCTGGAAGCCGTTGGCCGTGGCCTGCTGCGCCGCCATGTTGAGCAGCGCGAGCTCCAGTTGCGCACCGACGCCCTTGAGGAAGTAGAACCGCGAGCCGCTGACCTTGGCACCGCGCTCCATGTCGATCGCGCCGAGCTTGGTGCCCAGGTCCAGGTGGTCCTGCGGCTCGAAGTCGAACTCGCGCGGCTCGCCGACGGTCTTGACGACCACGAAGTCGTCCTCGCCGCCGATCGGCGCGTCCGGGTGCACCAGGTTCGGGATCTTGGCGAGCAGCTCGTCGACCTCGGCGGCGGTGGCGTTCTGCTCGGCCTCGGCGGCCTTCACCTCGGCGGCCAGGTCCTTGGCCTTCGCCAGCAGCGCGGTGCGCTCGTCGCCCTTGGCCTTGCCGACCTCCTTGCCGAGCACCTTCTGCTCGGCGCGCAGGGTGTCCGCGCGGGAGATGGCGGTCCGCCGGCGCTCGTCCGCGGACAGCAGGGAGTCGACGACACCCTCGTCCTCGCCGCGGGCACGCTGCGAAGCGCGCACGATCTCCGGGTTCTCGCGCAACACCTTGAGGTCAATCACCCTGAAAAGGGTAGTCCCCGCCCGCTGCACCTCTCATCCGGATATCCGGAACGCGGGGGCCCCGCGTTACCCAGTGGGAACGCGGGGCCCCCGCGTTACTTTCAGGATGCGGAAAAGCGTTGCGGACGAACTAGCTGATGGCGACGGCGACCACGAGACCCAGCGCGACGTGCGCCGTCGCGACGACGACCGAGGCGGGCGCGAACCGGTCCGACTCGATGATGGAGCCGATGTCCAGCCGCGTCACGAACTCGAGCAGGCGCACCGCGGCGACCTGCACGATGATGCCGACCAGGCCGTAGATCAGCGCGGACAGCAGGCCCTCGTCGAGCTTGCCGACCGAGCTGGTGATCGCGACGACCACGATGAAGGCCATCGACAGCAGACCGGAGGCGGTCACGATGACGGCGTTCGGGCAACCGTTGCGGACGAGGGCCGACAGCTTGCCCGGCGTCGTCCAGTCGATCGCGTAGAAGCCGAACACCATGAGGACGAGACCCACGACGGCGTACAGCGCGATCGCGCCGATGTTCCGGCCGAGGGTCGCGCCGAAACCGGGATCCAACGCCAGCAGCGTGGTCGTCATGTGCTGTTCCCTTTCGGAGACTTACTCAACAATTCGATGCGGCACGAACGCCGCGCCATCGTCGGTCACGAGACCGACCGTTTCCCGGATGCCGAGGCCTGCCGACGTGTCGCCGACGACCCAGGCGCCCAACGCGGGGCGGTAGCCGTCGAACTCCGGAAGCGGGTCGAACAGCTGGTACACGAAACCTTCTTTGCCGTACACACCACCGGTCTGCGTCTCGTAGCCGGGGGCGACGATCTGGATGTTCGACCCCTCGCGGCCGAGCAGCGGCTTGCGCACGTACTCGGTGAGCATGCCGGGGTTGTTCAGGTAGGCCGGGAGCAGGTTCGGGTGGCCGGGGTACATCTCCCACAGGATCGCGAGCAGCGCCTTGTTGGAGAGCAGCATCTTCCACAGCGGCTCGATCCACAGGGTGCCGGGCAGCGACTCGACGGCGTGGCGGCCGAACTGCTCCTCGACCACCCACTCCCACGGGTAGAGCTTGAACACCGTGTTCATCGGGGCCTCCTCGAGGTCGACGAACCGGTTGAGCAGGCTGTCCCAGCCGATGTCCTCCATCGCGATGCCCACGGTGTTCAGGCCGGCCTCGGCGGCCGTCTCCTGCAGGCACGCGGCGGTGAGGTGGTCCTCGCCGGACGGGTCGGCGCTCGACCAGCTGAAGTGCAGCTCACCGGACGGCAGCTTGGCACCGATCTCGGTCCAGCGCTCGACCAGGCGCTCGTGCAGCGAGTTCCACTGGTCGTCGTCCGGGAAGGCGTCGGTCTTCCAGTACCACTGGATGTACGCGGCCTCCAGCAGCGACGTGGGCGTGTCCGCGTTGTACTCGAGCAGCTTCGCCGGTCCGGAACCGTCGTAGCGCAGGTCGAAGCGGCCGTAGACGTGCGGGTCGCGGCGCCGCCACGACTCGGCGATGTGCGGCCACACCCACTCGGGGATGCCGAAGTCCCGGTAGCGCTCGGTGAGCACGACGTTGTCGACCGCGTCGAGACACATGGAGTGGAGGAGCTCGACGTCGGCTTCGAGCGAGAGGATCTC
Source organism: Lentzea sp. NPDC004782 (assembly GCF_040609115.1). Classification (NCBI taxonomy): domain Bacteria; kingdom Bacillati; phylum Actinomycetota; class Actinomycetes; order Pseudonocardiales; family Pseudonocardiaceae; genus Lentzea; species Lentzea sp. NPDC004782. The sequence continues at coordinate 43,143 of NZ_JBEXJN010000028.1, read as the reverse complement.
GCTCATCTCGAACACGTAGTGCACGGACTCGTCCCAGTAGGGCCGGTCGGTGCCGTTCGCGTACTTGGCGGGCAGGCCGAAGACCAGGCCCTGGTCCGAGACCGTGCGCTGCCAGTTCGGTCGCGGTTGGGAGGTTTCACGACGCAACTGGGTCAGCCTCCGCTGCTGGACGAGCCGCTGCTGATGCCGAAGCCGCCGCGCTGGATCGACGTGCCGGACTTCGTGCTGACGTTGGCACCCTTGGGAATCGTGTAGCTGCCGCCGGTGACCTTCTGCCCGACCACACCGGAGCCGCCGTAGTTGTAGCGGTACGAGCTGCCGCCGATGTAGATGAAGCCGCCGCTGCTGTACCCGCCGTGGCTGCGGTAGTAGGTGTCGGAGCAGTAGTCGTCGTCGACGATCACGTTGTTCTGGTCGGTGCACTGCGCCGTGACGTTCGACGGGCTGGCGGCCGCGTACCAGATCGCGACCAGCGCCACGATGCCCACGGTGACACCGCCACCGATGAGCAGGCGCTTGCGCGTCTTGCGCTTCTTCTCGAACGCGGCGGACTCGGCGGCGAACCGCTCCTCCTGCGCCTTCACCGCGGCGGCACGGGCGCGCTGCTCGGCCACCGACGGCGGGCGCGGCTGCGTCACACCGGCCTGCTGCTGCCGGATGCTGCCCTTGACGGGCGGGCCCGGCTGCGGGGCCGGCTGCGGCGCCGGCTGGTACGGCGGCGGCTGTGCACCGGGCGGCTCCGGCGGTTGCCCTGACTGGGGCGTCGGCTGGCCAGGTTCTGGCAGGTTGTTGTCAGTCATCACCACTCCCGCGGGCAAGGTACCGAGCGAAGCAGCTGAAACACGGTCGATCGAGTGACGAGTGTCCTAATAGCAACACTCCACCCAACCCGGCGCACAGCCGTCTCACACAGCACGGGCATCATGGATGAGATGTCTGCGAACGCCCGTTGGTTGAGTCGAGCTGGTCACATCCGCGACACGCGGCTTGTGATGCTCGGGGCATTCCTGGGCGCGTTCGTGCTGTTGATGTTGTCAGCGTTCACGTCCGTGCTGGCAGGAGGCCCGCTCGGGTCCAAGCGCGAACTGGTCAACGCCGCCTACCAGGCGGTCGCCGGCGAGTGCCTGAACTGGGAGAAGAAGGATCTCTCCGACGCGCAGAAGGTCGACTGCTCCGCCGCGCACCGGTTCGAGGTCACCGGCACCGCCGACATCACCGCGAAGTACCCCAGGGAAGCGCCGTTCCCGAACGCGCAGGCCTGGGAGAAGATCGCGGAGGAGCAGTGCGCGCAGACCGGCAACAGCTACATGTCCGGCAAGCTCGACCCGGAGGGCAAGTACGGCGTCAGCACGCTGAACCCGGACGAGCACCGCTGGTCCGACGGCTACCGCCAGATCCGCTGCGGCCTGCAGGTCACCGCACCGTCCGGAGCGGCCCTGCCGTCGTTCGGCAGCGCCAAGACCCAGGACCAGTCGAACGTCTACGACCCCGGCGTCTGCCTCGCGCTCGGCGAGAACAACACGGTCAGCGACCCGGTCGACTGCGCCCAGCCGCACGCGTTCGAGATCATCGGCGTCGTCCAGCACCCCGAGGGCGAGTTCATGCCGGTGGAGAAGCAGGACGCCGCGATGTCCGAGAAGTGCGCCGCGATCGCCAACGACTACACCGGCGGCGCCGACCTCAAGGCCAAGGGCCTGCTCGTCACCTGGGACACCCGCTCCGAGAAGAGCTGGGCCGTCGGCTCCCGCAAGGCCAACTGCAAGATCGGCGCCGTCCCCCAGGGCAACAACCTGGTGGCGTGGAACGGCAGCGTCCGCAACCCCAACGGCGCCCCGCTGACCACCGCGAACCCGCCGCAGACCACCGCGGTCAAGCCGCAGGACGAGCCCACCGGCGCCCCGCTGCACTCCGAGTCGGGCAAGCCCCCGTCGGAGTCCGGCAAGCCCTCGGAGTCCGGCAAGCCCGACAAGCCCTCGTCGTCGAGCGCACCCACCACGACCACCGAGAACCGATGACCGTCGAGATGACGCGGGCTCGCTTCGACGAGCTGGTCGAGGAGGCGCTGGACCTGGTCCCGCCCGAGTTCACGCACGCGATGAACAACGTGGTGGTGCTCGTCGAGGACCGAAACCCGGACGAACCGTCACTGCTCGGGCTGTACCAGGGCATCGCGCTGACCGAGCGCAACAGCGACTACGGCGGCGCGCTGCCCGACCACATCTTCATCTACCGCGAGGCGATCCTCGACATCTGCGACTCCGAGGAGGACGTCGTGGAGGAGGTGACCATCACCGTGGTGCACGAGATCGCCCACCACTTCGGGGTGGACGACGCGCGGCTGCACGAGCTGGGCTGGGGTTAGATCTCGACGCCCGCCCACGACCGGCACGCCCAGCCCTCGCCCTCGCTCTCCAGCACCACGACACCGGTGTTCGGCAGCAGGTTCTCGGCCAGCTCCACCGGCACGTTCGACGCCAGCGCCAGCGCGCCCATCCGCCCCGCGCCGCCGTGCGTCACGACCATGACCGTGCCGTCCTGCCGGATCGAGTCGATGGCGCCGAGGAAGCGGTCCAGCACCTGCCGACCGGTCTCACCGCCACCGGGAAACGGCACCTCCAGCTCACCCTCTGCCCACTTGATCACGGTGTCCAGGTAGGTCTGGTAGGCCTCGGGGTCGTTGCGGCCTTCGAGCGCCCCCACCTGGATCTCGTGGACGCCGTGGAGGATCTGCACAGGCAGGCCGAAGCGTTCGGCGGTGGGCAGGGCGGTCTGCTGGGCGCGCAGGCCGATGCTGGCGTAGACGGCCACCAGGTTCTCGTCGGCGAGGGTGTCGGCCAGTTCGCGGGCCTGCTTGTGGCCGAGCTCGGTGAGCGGGGGACCCGGCATGGCCGTGTCCAGCTTGCGGTCGATGTTCGACGCCGTTTCACCGTGCCTGACCAGCAGCAACCTCACCCGCGCTCGCCCTTTCTGACAGCATCGACCCAAGCGGCTGCTGCGGCGAACTCGTCGTTGTGAGCCTCGACGGGCTCGTGATCGGCCTTCGGGAAGGACCCGAGGAACCGGATCTCGCGCGAGTGTCGGTGCAGCGCGGCCAGCGCGTCACCGATCCTCGGCTCTGCGATGTGCCCCTCGACGTCGATGTAGAAGCGGTACGTGCCCAGTTTGCCCTTCTGGGGGCGCGATTCGAGGCCGGTGAGATTGATGCCACGCAACGCGAGCTCGGTGAGCAGTTCGGACAGCACGCCCACACGGTTCGGGGTGGTCACGACGACGCTGGTGCGGTCCGCGCCGGTCGGCTCCGGCAGCGCGCCAGGACGGCGCAGCAGCAGGAAGCGGGTGCGCGCGTCGGCCACGTCCAGGACGTCGGTGGCGTACTCGTCCAGCTCGTAGTGGTTCACGGCCACCGGAGCGGTCACGGCGGCGTCGAACTCGCCGCGCGCCACGGCGGCGGCAGCGGCGGCGGTGGACGAGGTGGCGATCGACGTGACGCCGGGCAGCTCGGCGGCGATCCAGTCGCGCACCTGGGCCAGCGCGTGCGGGTGCGAGGCGACGGTCCTGATCTCGGTCGTGCCCGGACGGACCAGCACGCTGAACCGGACGTCCAGCACCGTCTCGGCGACGGCGACCACCGGCTCGTCGCGGATCAGCACGTCGAGCGTCGCGGGCACGGCGCCCTCGACGGAGTTCTCGATGGGCACGCACGCGAAGTCGGTCTCGCCCTTGCGCACGGCGGCGACGGCGAGCGGGATCGTTTCGAAGGGGACGAGATCGGAGCCGAACCGGAGCGCGGCCTGCTCGGTGAAGGTCCCCTGTGGTCCGAAGTACGCAATGCGAGGCACCCGCACACAGTAGAGGCGCGAATCACGCCTGTGTCAGCGGCCAAACCTGGGTTCCGCCAGGACCGTTCGAACTGGAATGCTTGGGGCGTGCCCGCTCTAGCGCCTGAACTCGTGTTGTGCGCGGTCGACGAACCGATGGCGAACGCTTGGCGCGCCGTCGCCGACGGACGCACCGGAGTGCGGGTGCATCGCGGGTCCGTGCTGGACATCCCCGCGCAGGCCGTCGTCAGCCCGGCCAACTCGCAGGGCTGGATGCGCGGCGGCATCGACGCCATCTACGCCACGGCGTTCCCCCAGGTCGAGAACAACGTCCGCAGCGCGGTCCTCGCACTGCACGGCGGTGAGCTGCCGGTGGGCGACGCGCAGATCGTGGCGACCGGCGAGACCGAACCGGCGTGGCTCATCAGCGCGCCGACCGTGCGGCGGCCCGGTGAGCGGCTGCCGGTCGACACCGTGCACCCGTACCTGGCGGCGAGGGCGGTCCTCAGGCTCTGGCTCGAAGGTCGCCTCGACGACGGTACGCCGGTGCGCGACGCCGTCCGCACCATCGCGATGCCGGGACTCGGCACCGGGGTGGGAGGCGTCGCGCCGTCCACGTGCGCGCATCAGGTCGCGGCCGCGTGGGACGAGGCGTTCAACCCGCTGCACGTCTGACTTGTGCACAACCCTGTGGACAAGGGTGTGGACACCTGTGGACTACTGGCGTGGTGCGACCCATCGTTCCAGGTCAAACTCGTCTGTGATGGGGATGCCGTAATCCCCAACCGCAGGGATCTCCGGCTTGAGCTTGCGCGCCTCGCGCACCGCGTCCGGCCGCAACGCCACCAGCTTGAAGCCGCGCCGCTGGTAGAACCGCAACGCGTCGAGGTTGTCGTTCGTGGTCGTCAGCCGCACCCGAGTGCACCCGAGTGTGCGCGCCTGGCGAACCGCGGCGTCGACCAGCGCGGTGCCGACGCCGCGGCCCCGCCGCAGCGCGTCGATCGTCACGATCTCCAGCTGGTGGTTCGCCACCGCGTAGGTCAGCAGGCCGAGCACGTGGCCCTGCTTCTCCACGAGGAAGCCCGGCAGACTCGCCGGGAAGAACACCTCGCCGTGCGCGACGGCTGTGTGTGCTCCCCATAGCTCGAGTACCAATCGGGCGACAACTATGCGATCTGCTTCCTCGACCGGTCGTACCGAGCCTTCTGCCATGACAAGAACTGTGCCAATCCGAGGCGTACTCAGGAACAGCCATTCGACGTACGGTGGATTCGTGCCAGTGCGCGTTTTGTTGGTTGACGATCACGAAGTGGTGCGCAGAGGGCTGCGCGAGATGTTGGACGACGAGTCGGACATCTCGGTCATAGCCGAAGCCGGATCGGTGAACGAGGCGGTGACACGGGCGCAGAACACCCCGCCCGATGTGGCCGTCGTGGACGTTCAGCTGCCCGACGGCAGCGGCGTCGACCTCTGCCGGTCGCTGCGCGATCTCGGCATCCGCTGCCTCGTGCTGACCGCGTTCGACGACGAGGAGGCACTGGTGGGGGCCATCATGGCCGGTGCGTCCGGCTATCTGCTCAAGCAGGTCCGGGGCCAGGACGTGGTCACGGCCGTGCGGGAAGTCGCGGCTGGACGGTCCCTTCTGGACCCCGCGACGACGGCGCGCGTGCTCGAACGGATGCGCAATCCCGCCCCGGTCGGCCTCACCGATCAGGAACAGCGCGTGCTGGAGCTGATCGGCGAGGGCCTGACAAACCGCCAAATCGGTGAACGGCTCTTCCTCGCGGAGAAGACCGTGAAGAACTACGTGACGTCCGTGCTCGCCAAACTCGGCATGGAACGGCGCACGCAAGCCGCCGCCTGGGTGGCTAAACGGGGACGGACCAGGTGAGCGTCGTACCGTTCGGTGAACTCACCACGCGGAAATCGCCACTCGCGGACTTCGCCCGCTCGGCGAGATGCCGCAATCCGCGCTGAGTCACGCCGGACGGGATGCCGCACCCGTTGTCGGCGACCCGCAGCAGCAGATGCTTCTCATCACGCCGTACGTCGATCTGCACGTGCGTTGCTCCTGAGTGCCGCACGACGTTCGACAACGCCTCCCGCAACGCCGCCCGCGCGTCGTCGGCGTGACGGCGCGGCACGTTCGCCAGATCACCCGCCACGTGCAGGCGCGGCGAGAATCCGAGCAGCTCGCCGGCCGTGCGGACCTCGGCGTTGATCGAGTCGAGCAGGTCGGCCGAGTCGGCCGGGTCGGTGTTGCGCAGCTTGCGGACGGTCGCGCGGACCTCGGCGATCGTGTCGTCGACCAGCTCGACGGCCTCGTCGATGCGGGCGCGCTGCGAGGCGTCGAGCTTCTTGCCCAGGCGCCGTTCCAGCAGGCTGAGCTGCACGCCGGCGCCGTAGAGCCGCTGGATGATCACGTCGTGCAGGTCGCGGGCGATCCGTTCGCGCTCCTCGTAGACCGCGACGCGCTGCCGTGCCGTGAAGCCCTCGGCGAGCACGACGGCGAGGCCTGCCTGGGCCGCGAAGGCCGTCAGCACGTCCACGGTCTCCTGCGTGAACGGCGATTTGTCTCTACGGCGATAAACGGCCAGAGCGCCGATCTTGCGGTCCGAGGTGCCGAACGGCGCCACCGCGAACGGCCCGTAGCTCCGCAGCGCCTGCGGCACGTACGGGGCCGTGCGCGGGTCGCTCGTGACGTCGTCGGCCATCACCGGAACCCCGGTGCGCGCGGCCTTCGCGGCGGCACTGCGCGGGCTCAGCGTCGCCACGACCGGTTCGCCGCTGGACGCCTCGACCGTGAGCGTGCCGTCGTCGTCGCCGGTGGCGAGCATGGCGAGCCCGAGGTCGGCGTCCGCGATCTCCGCGGCCGCCTCCACCACGAGCCGCAACACGTTCTCCGGGTCTTCCAGCGCCGCCGACGTGATCTCGGTGGACGCGACGAGCACGCGCCGCGCCAGGGAGGGGTCCATGGTCCTCAACGGTATGCGGGCGCGCCGAGGTCCAGCACGAGGTCCGCCCTCGCCGCCTCGTCGGGGCGGTGGGTGATGTGCAAGATCGTCCTGCGGTCCTGCCTGAGCTGGTCGAGGAGCTTCCGCGCGGTTGGTTCGTCCAGGTGGGCCGTGGGCTCGTCGAGCAGCACCACATCGGCGTCGTGCAGCAACGCCCGTGCCAGCGCAAGCCTTTGCGCCTCGCCACCCGACACCTGGTCAGGCCGGATCACCGTGTCGAGCCGGTCGGTCCACTCCGGCAGGCACGCCTGCTCCAGCGCCTTTCGCAGCTGCTCGTCGTCGTGCGGGCCCGACATCCGCAGGTTCTCCCGCACGGTCGTGCTGACCAGCATCGGTTCCTGCGGGCACCAGGTCGCGTCGGGCAGCTCCACGATCCCGCGTTCCGGCGGCAGGAAGCCCAGGAGCAGCGCGAACAGCGTCGACTTGCCGCTGCCCGACGGCCCGACGATCGCGACGTGCGTGCCCGGCTCGATGTTGAGGCGGAGGTCGCGCAACGTCGGCTCGGTCGCGCCGGGCCAGCGGACGTCGACGTTCTCCAGCCTGATCCGCTTGCCCCTGCGCGGCTCCTGGCGTTCCGGAGCGTCGAACTGGAGCCGCGCGCTCGCCTCCTGGAGGGCTTTGCGCTGCTGGGCGGCGAGCGGCAGGGCGGCCAGCGGTTCGGCGAGGGCGAGCGGGACCAGGCCGAGCACCGGGTTGCCGGTCGTGGCGCAGACGAGGGCAGCGACACCGGTCGCGAGCAGGACGATCGCCGTGGCCGCGCCCGTGCCAAACGCTTGCTTGCGGGTCTGTGCCGCCAGCTCGACGTCTTCGCGGTGGAGCTGCGCGAGGACGCGGTGGTGGGCGTCGTGCGCGATGAGGTCCGGTGCCGCGGCGAGCGCGTTGATCGTGTCGGCGGCGACCTTGCGGCGGCCGCGGGCGAGCTTCGTGCTGGCTCGGCGCTCGGTCCAGACGGCGACGGCCGGGGCGGCCAGACCGGCCGCGAGCAGCAGACCGCCCAGCGTCACAGCTGCCATCGGATCGATGAACGCGAACAGGATCGTCGTCGCGACGCCCGCACCGATCGCCACGACGGGCGGCACGAGCACGCGCGGCACAAGATCGCGAACGGTGTCCGTGTCCTCCACGAGCCGTTGCAAGCCATCACGGCGTTGTGTGCGAACGAGTCGCAACCACAGCTCGGCACGCAGATCGGTCGCGAGCCGGAACGCCTCGTGGTGCGTGACCAAGCGCTCGACGTAGCGGAGCACACCCTTGCTCAGCGCGAACGTCCGCACGCCCACGACCAGCACCGACAGCGTCAGGATCGGCGGCATCTCGGCGGCGCGGGCGATCAGGTGGGCGGCGAGCGCGGTCAGCGCGATGCCCGCGACCGTCGCCAGCACGCCCAACCCGGCACCCTTCCACGGGATCGGCAGGCGCTTCGGGCGTTCGGGCTGCGTCTCCTCGGTGACGACCCTGGAGAACGTCTCCTCCTCGTCCGACGCCTTGTCTCGGTGCGAGGCGAGGACGACGGCGGCCGTGGCGCTGGCTTTCTTGATCGCTTTGTCGACTTCGCGACTTGTCACCGGGTCGAGGTGCGCGGTCGGTTCGTCGAGCAGCAGAACCGTGGCGCCGTGACGAACCCTCAGCAGGGCGCGCGCGATTGCGACGCGTTGGCGTTCACCGGTCGAGAGGTCGGTGATCTGCCGGTCGAGCAGATGCGTGGCCACGACCTCACGCGCAACTTCCTCGATGTCCTCCGCTCCGGGAACCGTCAGCTCCAGTTCAGCCCGCGGGGTGGCCGCGGCGAACGCCGACTTCTGCGGCACGTACGCGATGTCCCCGGCGACGAACGCTATGCCGTCCGTCGGTTCCACAAACCCGAGCAACACCTGGAACGTCGTCGACTTGCCCGCCCCGCTCGCGCCTTCCAACCGGTGGATCTCGCCGGGCCGCACATCGAAGCTGACCCCGTCCGGCGCGAACCCACCACGCCGCAACACCCGCAAATTGTCGACAAACACCCTCCCGCTGAGCGCACGCGGGGAGCTTTCGTGCACTCCTGGCGCACGCGGGGGCCCCGCGTGCGGTCCGTCAACGACGGCGGCTACTCGGCGGACGGCTTCTAGGCCGTCTTCGCTGGCGTGGTGGGCGGCGCCCGCTGCGCGGAGCGGGAGGTAGCACTCCGGGGCGAGGATGAGGACGACCAAGGCGGTCATGAGGGTCAGGTCGCCGTTGACCAGGCGGATGCCGATGCCCACCGCGATCAGGGCCACCGAGAGGCTGGCGGCGATTTCCAGGACGAGGGCGCTCAGGAAGGCGATCTTGAGCGTGCCCATCGTGGCCTTGCGGTGCTGCTCGCCGATCTGACGGACCGCCGCGGCCTGCTGCTTGGCGCGGCCGAAGACCGTGAGAACCGGGAGCGCGCGGAGAAGTTCGAGGAGCTGAGCCGAGAGGAGCTCGGTCACGTCGGCGGCCTTCTGCACGCGCTTCTCGGTGTACCAGCCGATCAGCGCGGCGAAGACCGGGATCAGCGGCACGGTGATCGCGATCAGCACCGCCGACGGCCAGTCGGTGAAGAGGATCCACGCGCCCACCAGCGGCGGCACGACCACGGCGGTGACCAGCGCGGGCAGGTAGCGGGTGAAGTAGGCGTCGAGCGCGTCGAGACCCTTGGTCGCGAGCACCGACAGCTCGGCCGTGCCGCGGTCGGCGATCCAGCCGGGACCGCGTTCGAACGACCTGGCGAGCAGCTTGGTCCGCAGCTCCTCCTTCGCCCCGGCGGCGGCACGGGCGGCAGCGCTTTCCGTGGCCCACGACAGACCTGCGCGCGCCACGACCGCCACCGCGAGGAGTGGCAGGCCCTCGCGGGTCGTGATCACCGACGCCAGTGCGACGGCCTGGGCGACGAGCGCCAGTGCGTTGAGGAACGCCAGGGCGCCCACCCCTGCGAGGGCGCGCCTGGCGTTCTTCGAGAGCTGGGGCAGTGCGCCCAGCGGGCCTCGTGCCATCTCAGTGCGCCGGGATGTGCCGCACGCCGATGCGCTTGCGGAACACCCAGTAGGTCCAGCCCTGGTAGATCAGCACGGCTGGCGTGCCGAACGCCGCCACCCACGTCATGACGGTCAGCGTGTACGGGCTCGACGCCGAACCCGCGACGGTGAGCGAGTACGCCGGGTCCAAAGTGGACGGCAGCACGTTCGGGTACAGCGAGGCGAACAGCACCGTGACGGTCGCCGCGACCGCGAGCCCCATGAACGCGAACGACTGTCCTTCGCGGCCTGCCCAGAGCCGCCACAGGGCGAGCCCCGCGAACAGCAGCACCGGAAGCGCCCACAGCCCCGCGACGTAGAGCAGCAGCGCCACCAGCGGCAGCAGTGCGACCGGTGCCATCGTCAACGCCATCCGACGCGCACGTTCGCGGATCTCGCCCTCGGTCTTGAGCGCCACGAAGATGGCGCCGTGGACCAGCGCGTAGCCGGCGATCGCGAGCCCGCCGAGCACCGTCTCCAGCCGGATCGCCGCGAACGGCGAGCCCACCCGGTCACCGGCGGCGTCGATCGGCAGACCCGTGACGGTCGTGGCGATGACGAGTCCGACACCCAGCGCGGCCACCCAGGACCCGACGAAGATCACCGCGTCCCAGACCTTGCGCCACCGCTCCGAGTCGACCTTGCCGCGGTACTCGAACGCGACACCGCGTCCGATCAGCGCGAGGAGGAACAGGGTGAGCGGGAGGTACGCGGCGCTGAAGAGCGCCGCATACCAGCCCGGGAACGCCGCGAACGTGGCACCGCCCGCGACGAGGAGCCACACCTCGTTGCCGTCCCACACGGGACCGATGGTGTTGATCAGCACCCGGCGCTCGGTGTTGTCGCGGCCGAGGAACGGCAGCAGCATGCCGACGCCGAAGTCGAATCCTTCGAGGAACAGGTAGCCCAGCCACAGCAGGGCGATCACGCAGAACCAGAGCGTTTCCACAGCTTCTCCCCTAGTACGCGAACGCCAGCGCGCCGTCGTCGGTTTTCGCGGGGATGACCCCGGCGACACCACCGCGGACGTACTTGCGGATCAGGTAGACCTCGACGCACGCGAGCGCCCCGTAGGTCAGGGTCAGCGCGATCAGCGAGGTGAGGATCTCGCCCGGTGCGCTGTTCGAGACCGCCTGCGCGGTGAACATCCAGACACCGTCCACACCGGACGGGTTGGGCGCCACGACGAACGGTTGCCGTCCCATCTCGGTGAAGATCCAGCCGAAGCTGTTGGCGAGGAACGGAGTCGCGATGCCGGCGAGCGCGGTGATCGGGAACCACCTGCCCTGCGGCACCCGACCGCCACGGGTGAGCCACAGCATCACGAGGCCCAGCGCGGCCGAGATCGCGCCGAAGCCGATCATCAGGCGGAATCCCCAGTACGTCACGGGAAGTGCGGGCACGTAGTCGATCGGTTTGCCGCTGAGCTCACCCAGCCGCTCGTCGACCGGGTAGTTCGTGCCGTACTTCTGCTGGTAGAGCGGGACGAGGTCCTGGACGCCCTTGACCTCGCTGCTGAAGTCGTTGTTGGCGAGGAACGACAGCAGCGCGGGCACCGTGATGCTCTTGACGTTCTCGCAGTCGGGCCTGGTGACGTCACCGATCGCGAAGATCGAGAAGCTCGCGGGCTGTTCGGTGTGGCACAACGCTTCCGCGGCGGCCATCTTCATCGGCTGCTGCTGGAACATCAGCTTGCCCTGCACGTCACCGCTGATCGTGAGCACCGCGAAGGCCACCACGCCGACCCACGTGCCGAGTTTGAGCGAGCTGCGCCAGACCCCTGTCTCGTCGGACTTCTTCCACAGGTGCCAGGCGCCGATGCCCACGAGGAACGTGGCGGCGACCGCGAACGCGCCCGCGATGGTGTGCGGGAAGGCGGCGAGCACGGTGTTGTTCGTCAACACGGCCCAGATCGAGGTCAGGCGCGGGCGGCCGTCGTGCAGGACGATGCCGACCGGGTGCTGCATCCACGAGTTGGCGGCGAGGATGAAGTACGCGCTGATCATCGTGGCGAGGCTGAACGCCCAGGCGCAGGCGAGGTGGACCTTCTTGGGCAGCTTGTCCCAGCCGAAGATCCACAGCCCCAGGAACGTCGACTCGACGAAGAAGGCGACGAGCCCCTCCATCGCGAGGGGGGCACCGAACACGTCACCCACGAACCTCGAGTAGGCGCTCCAGGCCATGCCGAACTGGAACTCCTGCACGATGCCCGTGACGACACCCATGGCGAAGTTGATCAGGAGGAGCTTCCCCCAGAACTTCGTCATCTTGTAATAGCGTTCGTTGCCCGTGCGCACCCACGCGGTCTGCATCGCTGCCACGAGCAGCGACAGGCCGATCGTCAGCGGCACCATCAGGAAGTGATAGACGGTGGTGATGCCGAACTGCCACCGCGCGAGTTCGAGTACGTCCACGTCAACGAGCGTATGTGTGGATCACGGCGGCTATCAGGTACGACGGTCCCGTCCAGGCTCGGGACCAAGGTCCCGTGCGCGAAGTCACCCCGGTCGGGTGACAAGCGTCGGTTAGGATGGATGCGCCAGAGGGGAGTAGTTCCCACCGGAGTCGTCAGCCGGTGGCGTGGTGATCGACATACTGATCCGCCTTCGAGCAGATCCGGTCCCACACCCGTTTTGCGGGCGAACGAGACCTCCGGCCAGGCTGCAACACGCCTGGTCGGGGTCTGTTGCGCCTCCGTCCGGGCTCGTACTCGGACGTGGAGGACTTCTTGGCCACCTCATTGCTCGCCTTCGTCACCGCCTTCGCGGTGGTGTTCCTCGTCGAGCTCCCCGACAAGACCATGGTCGCGACCCTGGTCCTGACCACGCGCTACCGCGCCTGGCCGGTGTTCGTCGGCGTCGCGGCCGCTTTCGCCGTGCAGACGGTGGTCGGCGCGGCGTTCGGCTCGGCCATCACCCTGCTGCCGGACCGCCTGGTCGCCGGAGTGGTCGCCCTGCTGTTCGGCGTGGGCGCGTTCATGCTGCTCCGCGAGGGGTTCTCACGTGACTCCGACTCCGCCGACGAGGCCGGCGTGCGCGCCGACGTGCCGTTCTGGCGGGCGGCTCTGACGTCGTTCGGCGTCCTGTTCGCCGCGGAGTGGGGTGATGCGTCGCAGCTCGCGACGGCGGGGATCACGGCCCGGTACGAGGCGCCGTTGGCCGTCGGGCTCGGTGCCTGGCTGGCGCTGGTGGCGGTGGCCGGGCTGGCCGTGCTGGTGGGGCGGAAGCTCGCCGGACGGTTGCCGACGCACTGGATTCAGCGAGTGGCCGGGGTGATCTTCGCGGCGTTCGGCGTGATCGCGCTGACCCAGGTCTTCTAGGCGAGCTCGTTGAGCTGCTCAAGATCGATGACTGCCTCGAACGGCTCGGTGATCCGGCACCTGCCGGTGACGTCACCCGGATCCTGGTACCCGAACGGCCCTGCTTGATGGCAGACGATCATCGAAACAGGTGGCGTGGTGTCAACGATCCAGTAATGCGGAATGCCGGCTTTCGCATACTCGGCCCGTTTGGTCACGTTGTCCGTGTAACGAGAGCCGGCGGAGACGATCGGCATCAACGCGCTCACCCGCCGCTTCGGTGGCCACGAGCAAGTCCGGGCAGCGGGAGAACCCCGGCTTGCCGGCAGGAGCCAGCTCCAGGTCCACGTCGACGTCCTGCACAGTCTCCAGTCCGCTGGGCAGCTGGTTCTCCAGTTGGGCCGCCAGCAGGTAGGAGACGCGGTTGTGCCTGCGCTTGGGGCGAGGGGCCACGATCAGACGGCCTTCCACCAGCTCAGTGCGCTCTTCAGTCTCACCGAGCTGCACGTATTCCTGAATGGTGAACAGATGCGGCCGTTCCGGTTGCGCGGTCACCACGCCTCCCCTGTTGGCCACCGCCAGTCTGACACGAGTCACCGACACCAAATTGGGGACAGTTCAGTCATCACATTCACCAGACCGGGCGAATTCCCGGCTGGTCGTCGCCGTGCACGTGCTGCAGGTAGGCGGTGAGGCCGGTCTTGATGGCGTCGACGGTCGGCTTGCCGATCGCGTCGGCCATCTCACCCTCCAGGTCCGACCACAGGTTGTCCGCGAACTTCAGGTAGTCGCGGCCCTTCGTCGTCAGCGTGACGTACTGCGCCCGCTTGTCGGTGGGGTGCGGTTCGCGCAGGACGTAGCCCCACTCGTCGAGCTCGTTGACGATCTTCGCGGCAGCCTGCTTGGTGACGCCGAGGTGCTGTCCGATGTCGACGGTCGTGGCGCGCTTCGCCTTGAGGAACCGGAAGACGTAGCCGTGTGCGGGCCGCAGCGGTTCCAGGCCGATCTGCCTGAGGCGATCGTGGAACTGGTCCCCCATGGCGCGGTAGGCCATCACCAGCAACATCGGCACCGGTTCCATCTGCACCTCTCACTGGACAACCAGGTTGACCATATTCTATGGTTAGACAACCTGATTGACTACTTGGGAGGTTGTCTTGCTGGTTACGGGGGATTCCGTCGAGCCGTACGAGTTCGGCGGGTTCGAGTTCAGGCCGATGGCCGTGCCGTCACGCGGCAGCACCGAGATCGCGTTGTGGACCGTTGACGTGCCGGAAGGCGGTGACGGGAAGACGCACACCGTCTCGAAGGAGGAGGTGTTCTACGTGCTGTCCGGATCGGTGACGATCCAGGGGCACACCGCAGGGCCCGGTGACGCGATCGTGGTGCAGCCGAACACCGAGCTGTCGCTGACCGGCGGGCCGGCTCGGGTGCTGGTGGCGACCTCGGTCGGGATCATCGGGACGCTGGCCGACGGGACCGAGGTCACGCCGCCCTGGTCGCTCTAGTGGTGTGGCTCGCCACTAGTTCGCGGGTGAGCCCTCCTCCGGGGGTTCCGGTGCGGTGTCCGGGACCTGCTCGCGGAGGTCGTGGGCGATCTTCTTGGCCTCGTCGATGAGCTCCTGGGAGTCGTCGAGGCGCTGTTCGTCCGGTGCGGTCACGGCTGTGGGATCGGCGGATTCGCCGATCGCCAAACTCACGCCAGCAGGCTCCGGACGTGGGCGGCGAGACGTTGCGCGATCCGAGAGTCCCACTCGTCGTCGGAGGCGGGCTGAGGGGTCTCGCCCGCGACGACGCGTTCGCCGAGCAGGCGCCGCTCGGCGGGCGTGAAGTCGGTGATGGCGCGGCGCAGCAGAGGCAGGGCGTCGTCGAACGCCTCGCCGCGCAGGCCCGTCAGCCACTCGTCGATGAGACCGAACAACCTCGGGTCGGCGGCGAGCAGGGTGGCCGAGCCTCGCAGGAAGCCGGCGACGAAGGCCGTGGCGACACTTCGGTGCAGTCTGGCGGCCACGTCGTCGCTGGTCAGCTCGCCCGCTTCCCAGAGCAGGCGGGTGGCCCTGCCGGTCGGGAGGCCGTGCGCCTCCGCCTTGACCAGCGCGTGCAGGGCTCGCCACCAGGTCTTCTGGTGGTCCTCGTCGGCGGCCAGGCGGGTGGCCTCGTGGGCGCCGTCGAGGATCGCGAGTGCGTTCTCGGCCGTTTCGTCGTCGACGTTGCGGCAGGCGAGCGGGAGGCCCACCGAGCCTCGCGTCAGCAGACCGTGCAACGCCACGCGCAGCAGCTCCGGGTCGGTGCCGCGGACCGAGCCGTAGCGGACCGTTCTGGCCAGATCCGGGAGGGCCGCGAGGAGTTCCAGCGCGTCGGTGGCCATGGCGGCGCAACGGTCCAGGGCGTTGCGGGACTCGATGACGGCTTTCGGGAGTTCGCAGCCGACCGCCTTGCTCAGGGTGGCCGCGGCCGTGGCCACCCTGGTCGCGTCCTGCGCTGCCTGCGTGAGGACGTTCCCGGCTGCCGTGTGGACGGTGGTGCCGTGACGGGCCGCCACCGCCACCGACACCGCGAAGACCGGGTCCCAGCGGAGCTGCCAGACCTCGGCGAAGGTACCGAGCGAGTTGGAGCGGTCCGGCCTGCCCCAGGGCACGCCCAGGACTTCCAGCCGCTGCAGGAGTTTCGAGCGTTCGCGGTCGGTGTCCTTGCGGAGGTCCAGCCTGAGCTGCTTGGGCTGGACGTCCGCGGGGAGGCGGAGCTTCCGTTGCAGCCGTTGGAGATCCGCGGCCAGCGGCGAACGCGGAACCGCTTCGCCCACCTCGCCGAGACGTTCGCCCACGACCAGCTTGCGGTGCACCAGCTGCAGCGGGACCTCGTCGCCGCCGCAGAGGACGGCCAGCGCCGCCTCGTTCACCTCGCTCAGGCCGGCTGACGGACGTTCCCTCAGTGCCGCAAGGGTTTCGGCCAGGCGGACGGCTTCCACCGCGCTCGCCGTGGAGGCCGGGAGGTCTTCTTCGCGCAGCACGGCGGCGGCTTTGGCGAACCAGCGCGGGACCACGTCGTCCTGGTGCTGCCAGAGATGCGCGTACCAGCCGGGCGAGTCGACGCCCGCTCCGTAGCCCGACTCCGCAGCCAGCTGGCCGTGGCTCCACGGCACCCAGGTGCCGGAGATCTTGCGGCGGCGCAGGCCTTTGAGAAGCGCGGTGTCGGCCGCGACGGTGGGCCTGGCGAGGAGCGCGGGGACGTGCCAGGCACCGCAGACCACGGCGATCGGACCGTCGGTTTCCTTGCGCGCCTTCCGGATCGTCTGGCGCATGAACGCTTCTCGCCTAAGCGTGCGCTCGCCGACTTCGTCTTCGAACTCGCTGCGCACGGCGACCATGGCCTCGGCGATGGCGCCGGCCAGGTCGATCGGGTCGCTCGCGCTGTGCTCGACGACGTCCTCCCACCAGCGTTCCGGGTCGTCGAAGCCCGCGGCCTCGGCCAGCAGCCCGATGGGGTCGACGTTGCCGCTCGGGCCGTCGTCACCGATCGAGGCCGCCGCCGGGAGGTCGAAGAACCGCGCCGGGACGCCGTTTTCGCTCGCGTGGCGGAGGGCCTGCCACTCCGGGGAGAACTCGGCGAACGGCCAGAAGGCGGCGTTCTCCGGCTCCGCCTCGTCGTGCAGCAGGATCGCCACGGGCGGGGTGAGGGCGTGGACGTGGTCGAGGAGCGCGTCGGCCTCGGGCGGCCCTTCGATCAGGATGAGCGCGGGCCGGATCTGTTCGAGCGCCCTGCGGACCATCCGGGCCGAGCCGGGGCCGTGGTGCCGGATGCCCAGCAGGACCGGATCAGTGTCCATTTCTAGGCACCGCTCACGTCCAGGCAGGCCCGGTAGAGGTCACGCCACTCGGCGCGCTCCTTCAGCACCGTCTCCAGGTACTCCTGCCACACCGTCGCGTCCGACACGCGGTCCTTGATGATCGACCCGATGAGCCCGCTGGCCAGCTCGTCGGCACCCAGCGTGCCGTCGCCGAAGTGGCCGGCGAGCGCCATGCCGTTGGCGATGACCGAGATCGCCTCCGCCGTGGACAGGCTGCCGCTGGGCTTCTTCAGCTGCGTGCGACCGTCCACAGTGGAACCGTTGCGCAGCTCGCGGAAGATCCGCACGACCCGCCGCACCTCGTCGAGCGCGGGCGGCTCGGCAGGCAGCTGCAACGCCCTGCCGAGCTGCTGGGCGCGCGTCACGACGATCTCGACCTCGGCGTCCTCGGTCGCGGGCGGCGGCAGCACGACGGTGTTGAAGCGCCGGGCGAGCGCGCTCGACATCTGGTTGACGCCGCGGTCGCGGTCGTTGGCCGTGGCGATGACCGTGAAGCCGGGAACCGCCTGGACCTGCGTGTTGAGCTCCGGAACCGGCAGCGACTTCTCGCTCAGGATCGTGATGAACGAGTCCTGGACCTCGGACGGCATGCGGGTCAGCTCCTCGACCCTGACCACCGCGCCCTGTTGCATCGCCTTGAGCACCGGGCTCGGCACGAGCGCCTTCTCGCTCGGCCCTTCGGCGATGAGACGGGCGTAGTTCCAGCCGTAGCGGACCTGGTCCTCGCTCGTGCCCGCCGTGCCCTGCACGACGAGCGTGGAGTCACCGCTGATCGCCGCGGCGAGGTGCTCCGACAGCCACGACTTGGCCGTACCGGGCACACCGACGAGCAGCAACGCGCGGTCCGTGACGAGCGTGCCCACCGCGACTTCGACGAGCCTCCTGGCGCCCACGTACTTCGGCGTGATGACGGTGCCGTCGGGCAACGTGCCACCGAGGACGTACGTGACGACGGCCTGCGGGGACAGGTTCCAGTTGGGCGGCCGCTGACGGTCGTCCTGGGCCGCGACGGCTGCCAGCTCGGCGGCGTACTGCTGTTCGGCCGTCGGCCTGAGCACGGCGGTCACTGGGCCTCCTGCGATTGCGTTGCCTTGGTTCGAAGTGTGCCCGGTCACGGGAGGTCGCCGTCGGCTGGGGCGAACGACTCGCGCAGGCGGATGCGGAGCCGGAGCACCTCCAGCTCCAGCGAGTTCTCCGGCCACCGGCGAGTGAGCCCCTCCCAGTTGGCGCCGAGCAGGTCCGCGTCACCCCTGGCCAGCAGCACGGCCGGCGGTCGCCCCGCACGCCACCGCGGATCCGGCAGCGCGGCATACCGGTGCAGCAGCGCGCGGGTGGTCTCCGGCGACCACGGCGCCGGCAGCTGGGCGCAGGCGTGGTCGAGCAGGTCGTAGTGCCAGTTCACCGACACGGCCACGACCGCCTGCTCCGCCACGGAGGCGGGCAGGGCGGCGAGCATCTCCAGCTGTTCCATGCCGGTGAGGGTCTCGGCCGCGGCCACCGCCCACGGCCGGGGATCGGCGGCGGCGGCCAACTGGTCGGCGATGCCGCGCAGCAGAGCACCCGCCCAAGGCCCGCGACGGAGAACGCGGGCCGCGCCCCGGTCGTCGGTCTGCAGGCGGGTCGTCCAGTACTCGGGCGCAACACTGGCCGCCGCGCCCCGGATCCGGCCGGCCACGCCCTTCTCGGACCCGTCGCGCATGAGGTCGCGCTCCTCTTCCGCGGTGGGCTGGGCGGTCCAGAGCTCGTCCGACTGGACGTCGAAACCGTCGTCGGTGAGCCAAAGGCCCTGACCGAGCCGTTCGGCCGCACGCGCCGCCAGGGCCGAGGCCGGGAGCTTGCGCAGAAGGCGAAGCGCCTCGTCGTGGACGGCCGACGCCCGGTCGTCGAGGGCGGCTTCGAGGATGTCCTCGTCGGCGGGGCCCAGTGCCGTTTCGAGCGCGCTGATCAGAACCTGCCGGTCGGCGGAGCGCCGGGAAGCCTCGAACTCGGCGGCGATGAAGGCTCTGGTCGCAACGGGATCGGTCCTGCGCCTGCGGCGGAGGGCTCGAACCCGTTGCGCGCTGGGCAGGTCGAGCACCTCGGCCAGCGGAACCTCGTCCACCAGCGGCGCGGCCCCCGAAGCCCAGGACCAACCGGCGCGGGTGGTGGCGAGCCAGCGGCCGCGCGTGCCGAGCACCTCGACCACGGCGGCGCGCAGGCCGGGACGGGCGGTGCCCAGGGCCAGCAGGGCCGGGAGCACGCGGTGCTCGGCGACGACGTGGTTGGCCTTGGCGAGAGCACACCACTCGGTGAGGAGCACCTCGTCGTCAACGCTCATGATCGCTTCGAGCACGGCCCTGGCAGCGGGGCGCGGAAAGGCCGCCGGTTCGGGCGGGGCCGGGGGCAGCGGCTCCGCGGTCACCTCCTGGGGGAGGGTGGCGCCGAACGCGGCCACCCCCAGAGCCGCGCAGTCGGCGAGCAGGGCGGTCGGGTCGCCGCCGCCTCTCGTGGTGCCGATGAGGAGGTTTTGGACGGTCTTGGACCAGTCGGCCTTCATGCCACCGCCTCCGGGGCCTGTTCGGGGATGCCGCGGGGCTCGGTGAGCCGGTGGAGGGTGGGCCGGGAGCCTGCGGGAGGCGGGACCGAGTGCGAGCTTTCGGGGATGCGGGCGAGCGCGGCCGCGGCGGGCGGGTGGGGTTGGGCGGGCGAGACGGCGGGCGCGGGCCGGGTCGCGGTGGTGTGTGCTGGGCGCTGAGCGGGCCGTGGAGGGGTTGTGGTCACGCGACCACCTCCAGGGTGCCGTCGAGCGCTATTGCGCCCAGGCGGAGGGCGTGGCCGTCCCAGAGGCCCCACGCGTCGAACGGGGCGCCGCCGGTCAGGGCGAGGGCCAGGTCGAGGCCGCTGTCGTCGCGGACTGGGAGGCCGTGGCCGGACTGGTCGGCCAGGGCGGTCCCGTGGAGGCGGACGGCGCTGCAGCCGAGCGGGAAGAGGCGTTGCCACGGGTCGGCCATCAGCATCGGTTCCAGCGTTGCCAGGGAGGCGCGCCAGGACTGCGGGGCCGGGACCGGGTCCGGGGTGCGGGAGCCGGAGAGCTCGCCCAGGGCCACTCGGTCGGAGCCGGGGTACGGGTGGACCAGGGCCGAGGACTCCTGGCCGTGCGGGAGGAGCGGGACGGGGGCGCCCACGGCCGAGTGGCGGATGGCGACGACCCAGCGGCCGGTCTGGCGGCCCCAGCACCACTGGCGGACGGTGCGGACTCGGCCGTCGTCGGTTTCCAGCCGGAGCAGCGCCACCCAGCGGTCGGTGATGCCCGGAGACGCCCGGACGGTCTCCTCGGGGATCGTCACGCCCAGGCGGGTGCGCGGTTGGACGGCGCACAGCAGGTGCAGGCCGCCCAGGCGGTCGGCCACGTCGGCGGTCCAGCGGGGGCCGGAGCGGGCGACGATCTCCTGGATCTCGGTCACCGCGGCGGCGACGCCGGGGACCTGGGCGTCGATCATGCGGGCCGTGAAGGCCTGCCACCAGGACGCGGGACGGCCCGGCAGCGACGCCACGCCGGCGGACGCCACGTCCCGCAGCCAGTCGCGCAGGCCGTCGATGCCCGACGACATGGCGAGCGCTCTGCGGTCGGCGGTCTTCTCGCGCGCCCGCTGCCGCCGGGCCACGGCTTCCGGTGAGGTGTCGAGCTCGCGGGCCGCGCGGCGGGTGGTCCACTCCTGCACCCAGTCCGGCGGCGGGGCGTCGGGGAGATCGAGCTCCTGCAGGCCCACGGCGTGCTTGCAGGGGAACTTGCGGGACGGGCACGTGCACTTCGCGGAGCCGGCGGCCAGGTCGACGCACACGCGGTACGGCACCGGACCCGAGCCCGTGTAGAGGCCCCACAGCACCGGCAGGGCCTTGCCCAGGCCCTGCCAGCGCGTCGGAACGGCTCGTGTCCTCACAGGAACCAACGGTAGCGAGGACCTCTGACAAAAAATCAGGCCGGACCGCGGCGGGCCCACGTCCAGGCGTAGGACGGGTCCTCGCAGGCCTCCGCGGCCTCGCCCAGCTCCAGCGGCCGGAACGTGTCGACCATGACCGCGGTCTCGTCGAAGTAGTCCACACCCAGCGACGCCTCGACCGCGCCGGGCTGCGGGCCGTGCGTGCAACCCGAGGGGTGCAACGACATCGAGCCGATGCCGATGCCGGACCCCTTGCGGGCCTCGTAGTTGCCGCCGACGTAGAACATCAGCTCGTCCGAGTCGACGTTCGCGTGGTTGTACGGCACCGGCACGGCGAGCGGGTGGTAGTCGACCTTGCGCGGGCAGAACGAGCAGACCACGAAGTTCGGGCCCTCGAACGTCTGGTGCACGGGCGGCGGCTGGTGCACGCGGCCGGTGATCGGTTCGAAGTCGCGGATGTTGAACGCCCACGGGTACAGGCAGCCGTCCCAGCCGACGACGTCGAACGGGTGGTTGGCGTAGGTGAAGCGCGTCAGCCCCGCACGGTGCCGCACGAGCACGTCGACGTCCTCACCGTCGACCAGCAACGGCTCGACGGGACCGCGGATGTCGCGCTCGCAGTACGGCGAGTGCTCGAGGAACTGTCCCTTCGCCGACAGGTACCGGCGAGGCGGCCCGATGTGCCCGGTCGCCTCCAGCACGAGCAACGACATCGGCGACGACGGCACCACCCGGTAGGTGCACGAGGTCGGGATCACCACGTAGTCGCCGTCACCGACGGACAGCGCACCGTAGATCGTCTCGATGACCCCGGCACCGGACTGCACGTACAGCAGCTCGTCGCCGAAAGCGTTGCGGTACAACGGAGAAGGCACGGAAGCGACGACAAAACCGATGGTCACGTCCGGGTTCCCGAACAGCTTCCGCCGACCGGTGACCGCGTCGACCTCGTCAGAAGCCCAGGTCAGGTCCTGAGTCTTGAAGTGCCTGGGCTTGAGCGGCAGGTTCGGCGCGACGGTCCCGCGCTCGTCCTTGACCGTCTCCGCGTTCACGATCGCGGTCGGCAGGTACCGGTGGTAGAGCAGGGCCGAGTCGGCCGAGAACCCCTCGACCCCCATCAGCTCTTCCGCGTAGAGCCCACCGTCCGGTTTGCGGAACTGGGTGTGGCGCTTTCGGGGGATCTCCCCGACCTGGCGGTAGTAGGCCATGACGTCTCCGGAACCATTCTTGGGGCGTTCGACTATCGGACATCTTTGTTCACTTACCGATACCCAGCTAGCGTGTCAGCCGTGTCAAGCGCTGTCGAACTCCGTGCGCCCGGTCCGCGCGGTACTCCGCCCCTGCTCGCGAGGCTTGTGGACGATGCCGCGCTGTTCCCTCCGGGGAACGCGTCGATGCCCGACGCGGTGCGCGGCCACCTGGACGGACGGGTCGGCGAGTGGTCCGGCGTCATGGGCCTCTTCCTGTGTCCCGCGTCCCGCCTCGCCGAGCTGATCACCGAGCTGATCAAGGTCAAGCCGCCGAAGCCGATCGCGCTCAGCCTCGTGATCGACACGGGCCTCGGCGGCGTGCCGAAGGCCGTGTCCATCGTCGAGAGCCGGAGCGAGCTCCTGGCGCTGCGCATGGTCGAGATGCCCGCACCGTCCGATGTGGACGAGGTGTGGCTCGAGCGCGTGTCCGAGTTCGTGCCGGAGGACGTCATCCGCGTCGTGGAACCACGCCGCGGCGGGCCCGAGTGGCTCGACGGCGTCCGCCGGGTGATCGAGCACGGCAGCTGGCCCAAGCTGCGCTGCGGTGGCCTCAGCACCGAGAACTTCCCCAGCGTCGACGAGGTCGCGGACTTCCTGTCCGTCGTCAGCGGTGGCGGTGTCGCGTTCAAGGCGACCGCGGGTCTGCACAAGGCCGTCCGCTACACCGACGAGCAGAACTTCACCCACCACGGCTTCCTGAACCTCCTCGTCGCCACGGCGCGCAGCCTCTCCGGCCGTGACGTCCGCGAGGCGCTGGCGAGCACCGACGCGGAGGCGCTCACCGCCGAGGCCAAGGCGCTCAGCGACCAGGCCGCGCACGCCGTCCGCGGCGTCTTCGCGAGCTACGGCTCGTGCTCGCTCGCCGAACCGATCGCCGACCTCGAGGAGCTTGGACTGCTGTGAGCTGGATCAGCGACCCGAACTTCACCGAAGACCAGCCGTTCGGACCGCAGACCCTCCCCTACGGCGTCGTCGACGGGGGCGTGGCCGTCCGCGTCGGCGACCAGGCTCTGCTGCTGAAGAGCCTGGCACTGGGCAAGTGCAGCGAGTACGTCCAGGGCGACTCGCTCGACCCGCTGCTGCGGGCGGGCCGGCCGGTCTGGAGCGTGCTGCGCGCCAAGCTCAAGGAGATCGTCACCGCGACCTCGGCACCGAAGGGCGCCGAGCTCGTCGGGATCGAGACCGCGAAGCTGCCGTTCACGGTCGGCGACTACGTGGACTTCTACTCGAGCAGGCACCACGCGGAGAACGTCGGGAAGATGTTCCGCCCCGACGGTGATGCGCTCACGCCGAACTGGACGCACCTCCCGATCGGCTACCACGGCCGCGCGGGCACGGTGTACGTCTCGGGCACGGACGTCGTCCGCCCGAACGGCCAGAAGCGCGGCAGCGACGGCCCGAAGTTCGGCCCGTCCGAGCGGCTGGACATCGAGGCCGAGGTCGGGTTCGTCTGCGGCGGCCCGCCGGCGGCCAACGTGTCCACGAGCCGGGCCGCCGAGCACGTCTTCGGCGTCGCGCTGGTCAACGACTGGTCCGCCCGCGACATCCAGGCGTGGGAGTACCAGCCGCTCGGCCCGTTCCTCGCCAAGTCGTTCGCCACGTCGATCAGCGCCTGGATCACGCCGCTCGAAGCGTTCTCAGTTGCACGCGTCCCGACGCCGCCGCTGCCGAACAAGCTGCACGACTACCTGACCACCGACCAGCCCTGGGGCCTGGACATAACGATCACGGTGGAGCTGAACGGCACCATCGTCGCGCGGCCACCGTTCCGCGAGATGTCGTGGTCATTTGTGCAACAGCTGGCGCACATGACCGTGAACGGCGCTACCGTGCGCCCAGGTGATCTGTTCGCCTCCGGCACGGTCTCCGGACCGGAGAAGGACGAGCGCGGCTCGTTCCTCGAACTCAGCTGGGGCGGCAAGGAACCGTTCAAGCTCGACGACGGCTCCACGAGGTCCTTCCTGGAGGACGGCGACACGGTCAGGCTGACCGCGACGGCTCCCGGCGAAGGCGGCTCGGTGGTGGGCCTGGCCGAGGTGGTGGGCACAGTTCGGAGTGCGTGATGGTCGGAGCGACGAAGGAGAGTTCGCTGACCCTGGAACGGGGTCTGGCGCTCCTCCAGGCTGTCGCTGAGGCGGAGTCCGAGGCACCGTCGATCTCGGAGCTCGCCACGGCCATCGGCGCGTCCAGGGCCGCGGTCTACCGGCTCCTCGTTCCCCTCCAGGCGCGCGGTCTGGTGCGCCGGGAGGGGTCGAAGGTCCGGCTGGGCCTGGGCGTGCTGCGGCTCGCCTCCAACGTCCTCCCGCAGCTGCGGATGGCCGCCAACCCGGCGCTGCGGGAGCTCGCCGAGAAGGTCGGCGCCACCGCGCACCTGACCGTCGCGGACGGCAGCGAGGCCCAGGCCGTCGCCGTCGTCGAACCGTCGTGGACGGCTTTCCACGTGGCGTACCGGGTGGGTTCCCGTCACCCGGTGCACCGCGGGGCCGCCGGCAAGGCCATCTCGCAGCCCGTGGACGGCTGGGTCGTCTCCACCGGCGAGCTGCAGCCGAACGCGTACGGCGTCGCGGCACCCGTGCGCGGCGTCCCGGGACTCCGCGCCTCCGTTGGCGTCGTGGCGCTGGAAAAGCTCGACGCGGACGTGGTCGGTCCACACGTCGTGCGTGCGGCCGAAGAAGTGGCGGCCGCCCTCAGATGAGTGACGAACGGTTGCGCCGCTGGCGGTTGCTCCTCGGCCCGAGCGCGGAGGACGTGGCGCAGCTCGGCGATGACGACCAACGCCGTGATGGCGCGCTGACGGGTCTCTACGGCGGTGGCAGCGACCGAGGCGCCGGTCTCGGTGCCAGCTCACCGCAGCTGCACCGCTGGCTCGGTGACGTCCGCAAGTACTTCCCCACGTCCGTCGTCCAGGTGATGCAACGGGACGCCGTCGAGAAGCTCGGTCTCAAGCAGCTCCTGCTCGAACCGGAACTGCTGCAGGCCGTCGAGCCGGACGTCAACCTCGTCAGCACCCTGCTGCAGCTGTCGAGAGCCATCCCCGCCCGCACCCGCGACACCGCGAAAGCCGTGGTGGCCAAGGTGGTCGAGGACATCGAGAGGCGGTTGAGGGACCGGCTCGTCGAGGCCGTCCGGGGCGCGGTCGACCGATCGAAGCGCACCCACCGCCCGCAGCTGCCGGACGTCGACTGGGCGACGACGATCAAGGCGAACCTCAAGAACTACCAGCCGCAGCACAAGACCGTGATCGTCGAGGACCTGATCGGTCACCGCAGGCGCAGCCGCACGGCGGCGATGCGGGACGTGATCCTCCTGGTCGACCAGTCCGGTTCGATGGCGGACTCGTTGGTGCACGCGGCGGTGCTCGGTTCGGCGCTGGCGAGCATCCGCTCGATCTCCACGAAGCTCGTCGTGTTCGACACCGAGGTCGCGGATCTCACCGACCAGCTCAGCGACCCGGTCGACCTGCTGTTCAGCGCCCAGCTCGGCGGCGGCACGGACATCAACCGCGCGGTCGCCTACGCGCAGACCCTGGTGCGCCGGCCCACCGACACGGTCATCGTGATCATCAGCGACCTGTACGAGGGCGGTTCGGAGACCGAACTGCAACGCCGGGTCCGCGAACTGGTCGCGAGCGGCGTCACGGTCGTGAACCTGTTGGCGCTCAGCGACTCCGGCACGCCCGCCTACGACCACGAGCTCGCGGCCAAGCTGCACGCCCTCGGCGCACCGGCGTTCGCCTGCACGCCGGACAAGTTCCCCGAACTGCTGGCGGCCGCGCTGCGCAAGGACGACCTCACGCAGTGGGCCGAGTCCGAGGGCATCGCAACGGGCCGTTAGCGCTCCACGACCCGTCCGCGAACCAAGAACGCCAGTCCACGCGTCATCGCCACGAGGCGGCCGCGTTCGTCGGGTCCGGCGATCCACATCCGGCCGGTGTGCCGCACGAGCACGCGCGCCCGTTCCGGCAGCTCGGGCAGCCGCAGGTTGTTCTCCGAGCCGTCGACCTTCAGGTACGCCTGCCGCCCGATGCGCCGGCCGGGCACGAAGCTCACCGACACCGGGCGGAACGGGAACCGCTCGATCAGCTGCAGGGTCCCGTGCCGGGTGAAGAAGTGCCGCAACCCCGGCGTCGCCAGCTCCAGCACCACCGGGACGGACAGCACGGTGAGCCACAGCCAGCCGATCATCAACAC
Source organism: Lentzea sp. NPDC004782 (assembly GCF_040609115.1). Classification (NCBI taxonomy): domain Bacteria; kingdom Bacillati; phylum Actinomycetota; class Actinomycetes; order Pseudonocardiales; family Pseudonocardiaceae; genus Lentzea; species Lentzea sp. NPDC004782. The sequence goes on along the minus strand of NZ_JBEXJN010000028.1, from coordinate 16,795 downwards.
GAGAGCGAACGCCACGAGGGCGAAGATGATGTGCCCCACCGCGCGGCGGTCCGCCCGCGCCAGGCAGAGCTCGGTCCAGTTCTCAACGCCCGTTTTCGGAATCATCTCTGCACACGCGCCGGGATCAGCTGCGGCACCCCGCGGAACGTGACGACCGTGTTCCCCGCGGAGTCCGGCGGAACGAACCACACGCGCCGATGGCGCGCGATCCGTCCACGCAGAAGAGGACCGACGCGGAGAGTCAAAAGAAGCGGCGGTGAAGACAGCACGACCAGACGCCCTCCTTCCCACTGCACATGGGCGAAATGCCACGGTTCACCTTCCGGTAAACGCACCGGACGGCGACGCGTCACCACCCACAGCACGGCCGCGGCGAAGAAGAGCAGGACCAGCGCCACCGGTGAGGACCACGACCACACCAGTACCAGCACGAACTGGAGGACGAACGCCGAGCCGGCCAGCACCGTCCACGTCAGGGCACGACGGCTCGCCCGGTCGAGGCAGTGCCGGGTCCACCGATCGTCTAACGCCGTCACCTCGGTGGACGGCTTGTTGGGCGCGACCACGCGTCCACCGTACAGGTGACGCTTCCCATCGGGGGCAAAATCAAGTTAGGCTTACCTAACCTTCGAGGAGGTGGAGCGGTGACCGACACCCAGACCAGGCGCCCGCCCGCGCCGCACGCCGCCGAGCGCGCCCGCACGATCGCGGCTCGCGGTGGTGTCGCCGCCCTGCTCCCCCAGGCCGGAACCCGCACCAGTCCGCTGTTCCACCACCTGCACCCGTGCGGCACCGCGATCCTGCTGCTCGCCGACGAACACCCGCTGGTCGGGCAGTTGCGGCAGACCCCGCGAGCCGAGGTGACGGCGATGCTGGAGATCGCCGACCAGGCTCCGCTGCCGTTGCGCGAACCCGTCCGCGGCCTGCTGTGGCTCACCGGCTGGGTCACCGCGCTGGACGGCCAGGAGGCGCGCGACGAGATCCTCGCGGTCGCCGACGCGCGCCCGGACCACCGGCTGCTGGACGCGGGCCACGGCGCCTCGGTGCTCAGGCTCACCCCGGCGTCGATGGTGATCGCGGACGCCGAGGGCACGTCGTCGATCCGCACCGAGCAGTTCGCGAGCGCGACGCCGGACCCGTTCTGCCGCAACGAGGACCACTGGCTGCGGCACCTGGAGCTCGCACACCGCGACGTCGTCGGCCAGCTCGCCAGGCACCTGCCGGAGGAGCTGCGGGACGGTCACGTGCGGCCGCTCGGGCTCGACCGGTTCGGGCTGCGGCTGCGGGTCGAGGCCGAGTGCGACGACCACGACGTGCGGATCGCGTTCGCCAGGCCGGTGAGCACGCCGGGGGAACTCGCCGGTGAGCTGCGGCGGCTGATGGGCTGCCCGTTCCTGCACCAGCGCTAGGGGAACGCGGGGGCCCCGCGTTCCCTCCGACGCGGAGGTAGCCTCGCGCGGGTGACCTTGATTCCTGCCGAGGACAAGCGCGGTTACCAGCTCGAACTGCTGATCGTCTTCAGCATGACGCTCGGGCTGTCCGGTCTGCGCAGCCTCGTCCGGTTGATCGACAGCCTGCTGCAGCCGACCCCGCTCAAGCAGCAGTCGGTCGCGATCAACGTCCCGCAGGCGCGCGCCGACCTGCTCGACCTGGTGGCCCAGCTGCTCGGTGTGCTGCAGCTCGCCGCGTGGGGCGGCATCGGCCTGTACCTGTTGTGGCGCACCGGGATCAAGCTCAGGGCCATCGGCCTGGACGGCACCCGCAAGCTCGCGGACTCCCTCGGCGCACTGGGGCTGGCGGCGATCATCGGCATCCCCGGTCTCGCGTTCTACTTCGCCGCGTGGGGGCTCGGGCTGAACCTCGCCGTGCAGCCGTCCACTTTGGACAGCCAGTGGTGGATGAGCCTGGCGCTGATCCTCGCCGCCGCCGGCAACGCGTGGGCGGAGGAGGTGCTCGTCGTCGGGTACCTGATCACCCGGCTGGAGCAGCTCGGGTGGAGGAAGTACACGGCACTGCTCGCGGCCGCCGTGCTGCGCGGGTCGTACCACCTCTACCAGGGCTTCGGCGGATTCATCGGCAACCTGGTGATGGGCCTGGTGTTCGGCTTCCACTGGCAGCGCACGAGGCGGTTGTGGCCGTTGGTGATCGCTCACACGATCCTCGACGTCGTTGCGTTCATCGGCTACACAATGTTGCGCGGCAAAGTCAGCTGGTTGCCTTAATGATTCAATCGTAGACGCCGATATTCCACACCATTCGTTGCGAGTTAAGGCTCCGCAGCGGCGATTTGTGCTGTTCAGGGTTACGCTCGTCCGGTGACTGCGCACACGATCGCCGAGACGGAAGCACTCCCCGACGCTTCGCCCCGCGTGGACAGCGAAGTCGGCCCCTTGCGCACGGTGCTGCTGCACCGGCCGGGCAACGAGCTCAAGAGGCTCACCCCGCGCAACAACGACCAGCTGCTGTTCGACGGCGTGCCGTGGGTCGGCCGCGCGCAGGAGGAGCACGACGCGTTCGCCGCGACGCTGACCGCCCGCGGTGTCGAGGTCCTGCTGCTCGCGGACGTGCTGACGCAGGCGCTGGAGGACAACCGCGCGCGCATCGCCGGCATCCACAGCGCGGTCAACGAACGCCGCCTCGGCATCGACCTGGCCGACGCGCTGCGCAGCCACCTCACGTCGCTGCCGGCCCCGCAGCTGGCGCAGGCGCTGATGACCGGCATGACGTTCGAGGAGCTGCCCGCCGCCGAGGGCGCGTCCCTGGTGCGCAAGATGCACCTGCCGATCGACTTCGCCGTCGACCCGCTGCCGAACCTGCTCTTCACCCGCGACTCGTCGGTGTGGGTCGGCGACCGCGTGGCCATCACGTCACTCGCGCTGCCCGCCCGCGACCGCGAGACGACGCTCACCGACCTGATCTACGCCTACCACCCGCGGTTCCGGCGCACCGGGCGCGCGTACGGCGCCCACTCGGCCCCGCTGGAGGGCGGCGACGTGCTGCTGCTCGCGCCGGGCGTGATCGCCATCGGCGTCGGTGAGCGCACGACCCCCGCGGGCGCGGAGTCGTTCGCCCGCTCCGCGCTCGCGGACGGCCTCGCGCACACGGTGCTGGCGGTGCCGATCGCGCAGGAACGCGCCACGATGCACCTCGACACCGTCTGCACGATGGTCGACCGCGACGCCGTGGTGATGTACCCGGCGATCAGCGACAGCCTGTCCGCGTACCCGATGCGCCTGGACGGTGACGGCGGCGTGCGCGTCGGCGGTCCGGTGCCGTTCCTGGAGGCGGCGGCCGAGGCGATGGGCATCGAGCGGCTGCGCGTGATCGACACGGGCCTCGACCCGGTCACGGCCGAGCGCGAGCAGTGGGACGACGGCAACAACACGCTGGCGGTCGGTCCCGGTCTGGTCGTGGCGTACGAGCGCAACGTCGAGACGAACGAGCGCCTGGAGGCGGCCGGCATCGAGGTGCTGCGGATCGCCGGCTCGGAACTGGGTTCCGGCCGCGGTGGGCCGCGGTGCATGTCGTGCCCGATCGACCGCGCACCCCTCGTTTGAAGCACGAAAGCGTTAGGGACGCCTAACCTTTGTTTGGATTACCTTTCCAAACAAAGGTTAGCTTTTCCTGGAATGCGGGTGTGCTCTCTTTGGGTTAACGTACTCCGCATGGCCTCGAACGTGAAGAAGATTGCCCTGAAGAAGTCGAAGTTCCACGAGCTCCTGCAGGCTCAGGTCGGCAACGAGTTCTCCGCTTCGCAGCAGTACATCGCGCTCGCCGTGTGGTTCGACAACGAGGACCTGCCGCGCCTCGCCGCGCACTTCTACAAGCAGGCTCTCGAAGAGCGCAACCACGCGATGATGATCGTCCAGTTCCTGATGGACAACGACATCCCGGTCGCCATTCCCGGCACCGACACGCCGATCAACGACTTCAAGGCGCCGCGCGACCTCGTCGACCTCGCCCTGCACCAGGAGCAGCAGGTCACCGACCAGATCGTGGCGCTCGCCAAGGCCGCCCGCGAGGAGGGCGACTACATCGGCGAGCAGTTCATGCAGTGGTTCCTCAAGGAACAGGTCGAGGAGGTCTCCTCGATGAAGACGCTGCTCACGATCATGGACCGCGCGGACGGCAACATGTTCTACGTGGAGACGTTCCTCACTCGCGAAACCGTGGGCGACACCGGTGGCGACTCCAGCGCCCCGACCGCCGCGGGTGGCGCCCTCTGAGTTTTTCTCCCGCACGCTCGAGTGCCTGATTTTCCGAGCCCGCCTCGCCCTCACCGGTGAGGCGGGCTTTTTCTGTTGAGCCGCGCGGCCTGGCGCGTGAGGTATTCGCGCTCGGCGAGGTTCGCCGCTTTCCCGGCCGCCTCGACGTAGAGCCGCGCCGCCGTTTGTTCGTCACCGTCGCGCTCGTGGAGGTATGCGGCCACGGCGGTGTAGCGGGGCAACGAGTCGTCGAGTTCGGCCAGCGCCTTCAGACCGGCCCGCGGCCCGTCCGCCTCCGCGACCGCCACCGCCCGGTTGAGCCGCACGATCGGGCTGCCGGTCAGTTTCGCGAGCTCGTCGTACCACTCGACGATCTGCACCCAGTCGGTCTCCTCCGGCGTCTGCGCGTCCGCGTGCAGTGCCGCGATGGCCGCCTGGGCCTGGAACTCGCCGAGCTGGTCCTTCGCCAGCGCGTTCTGCAGGATCTCGACGCCCTCGGCGATCAGCCGGGTGTCCCACTTCGCGCGGTCCTGGTCGGCGAGCGCGACGAGGCTGCCGTCGTCCGCGGTCCGGCCGGCCCGCCGGGCGTGGTGCAGCAGCATGAGTGCGAGCAGGCCGGCCACCTCCGGGTGGTCGATCACCGCGGCGAGCTGCCGGGTGAGCCTGATGGCCTCCGCGGCCAGGTCGACGTCGCCGGAGTAGCCCTCGTTGAACACCAGGTAGAGCACGCGCAGCACGGTCGCGACGTCGCCGGGCTGGTCGAACCGGACGTCGCCGACCGTCTTCTTGGCGCGGCTGATGCGCTGGGCCATCGTCGCTTCCGGCACGAGGTAGGCCTGCGCGATCTGCCGGGTGGTCAGGCCGCCGACCGCCCTGAGGGTGAGCGCCACCGCCGATGACGGCGTCAACGACGGGTGCGCGCACAGGAAGTAGAGCTGCAACGTGTCGTCGGTGTCGGGTACGGGTCCCGCTTCCGGTTCGACGTGCTCCTCGCGGCGCCTGCGGGCCGTCTCGGCCCGGGTCGCGTCGAGGAACTTGCGCCACGCCGCGGTGACCAGCCAGCCCTTCGGATCCCGCGGCGGATCGTCCGGCCACACGCGGACGGCCTCGACGAGCGCGTCCTGGACGGCGTCCTCGGCCGCCGCGAAGTCGGCTCCGCGGCGGACGAGGATCCCGATCACACTCGGCGTCAGGCTCCTGAGCAGTGCCCAGTCCATGTCACCTCCGGGATGGTCGGCGGAGTGCCGTAGAACGGACGCACCTCGAGCCACTCGTGGATCGGCTTGCCGTCCTTGCCCGGCGCCGCCGACAGCTCACCGGCCAGCTCGATCGCCCGCTCGTAGCTGTCGACGTCGACGATCATCCACCCGGCGATGAGGTCCTTCGTCTCCGCGAACGGCCCGTCGGTGACCGGCGGCTTGCCCTCACCGTCGTAGCGGACCCACGTGCCCTCCATCGCGAGCGCCTGGCCGTCGACGAACTCACCGGTGTCCTCCAGCTTGGCGGCGAAGTCCCGCATGTACTGGACGTGCGCGGTGATCTCGTCCTGCGTCCACTGGTCCATCGGCACGTCGTTGACCGCCGCCGGGGCGCCGCGGTAGTGCTTGAGCAGCAGGTACTTGGCCATCTCGGGTGTCTCCCTCGGTCCTGTTGCGACCCATCTTGGCCGCTTTCACCACGGGGACGGAGCCGTTCGCCACTTCTCGACATCGGCGTCTCAAGATTTTTTCGTGCGGCGGCGTCGTCGGCGATTCGCGCCGCGGAGGACCGCGTCCGGAGTCACGTGGACGTCCAGTCGATCGTCGCTGAAGAGCCTGCGCAACTCCGCGTCGAGGTCGTCGTCCACCGGTCAGTCCTTTCCCAGGCGTGTCCGCAGATTCGCCATCGCCTTGCTGCTCTGGCTCTTGACCGTGCCGCACGAGATGCCGAGCGCGTTCGCGATCTCGGCTTCGGAGAGGTTCTCGTAGTAGCGCAGCACGATCACCGCGCACTGCCGCGGCGGCAGGTCGCGCAGTGCTTGCCAGAGCGGTTCGTTGTCGAGCCTGCTCAGCTCGGGAGCCAGGGCTGGACTCTCGGGGAGCTCGGCCACGAGGTTCTCGCGGCGACGGCGGCGCCAGATGCTGATGTGCGTGTTGGCCATGGCCCTGCGGACGTAGGCGAGCGGGTCGTCCCCCTTGCGCTGCACCGTCCCCCAGCGCGATCCGACCTTCTCCAGCACCGACTGCACGAGGTCGGCGGCATCGTGCGGATTTTCCGGTCAGGGCATGCCCGTAGCGCAGAAGTCCGGGCATGGACATGCTCACGAACTCCGCGAAGTCCCCCACGGCTTCCGCTCTTCCCCCGCCGCGTTCGACGGCCAACTCCAGCTGCAGCACCGCCGCCACGGCACGCCCCCTCCCCGAAGCAACAACTGGCTTCGGGAGGTTCACGCCCGAGTGGACAGAACGGTTGCCTTACTGAATCACAGAACCGCAACGGCCTCGGGCAGAACGAACGAACCGTCCGGTGCACAGGGGAAGTCGTGCGTCCGGACCACGGCGTCGACCGGAACCGGGCCGTAGACGTGCGGGAACCACAGCGGCGAGTCCGCCACCGCCTCCCACCGCACCGGCACGCCGAGCAGCTTCGGGTCGATCTCGAGCAGCAGCAGCCTGCTCTGCCCGTGGAAGAACTTGCTCGCCGTCACGTGCGCGACGCCCCGGTCGGAGCAGTGCACGAACCCCTCACCGGCGGGCGCGATCGAGCCGGCCGACTGGGCAGCGGCCCAGTCGGCCTTCGAGATGATGTGCAACAGCACTTATCCACAGCTCCTTGTGGACAACCCTGTGGACAACGTCACCGGAGCGTGATCTGGCGGCCGCGCAGGCCGTCACGGGCCCGGCGTTCGGCGTCGGTCAGCGGCTCGTCGGACGCCAGCGCCTCCAGCAAGCGCTTGCCCAGCGCCTCGGCCGGCTCGGCCCACTCGCGGGCGTGCATCTCGCGGTCGAGGTCCCAGACCGGCACGAGCAGGCCGTGCGCGCGGAACGAACCGGCGTAGCGGGAGCCCTCGCCGAGGTCCAGCTCGCCGCGGGCGGCCAGCCGGGCCATCGCGGGCAGCAGCTTCTCCTCCGGCTCCGGGCGGACCCAGCGCAGGTGCGCCTTGTCGCCCGCGTCGACCCAGTAGGCGGCCTTCACACCGGGGGCGTCGAGGCGTTCGGTCGGCAGGATCGCGGCGTTCGCGCGCTCCAGCGACAGCGCCACGTCACCGGTCGGCTCGGTGCCCTCCGGCATCCACCAGAGGAAGTCGGTGTGCAGCTCGGGCACGATCTCGGCCTCGGCGTCGAGCAGGTCCTGCAGGCGGCCGGGGTTCTCGCCGTTGTCGGGACCGACGACCGGGAGCACGTCACCGGTCTTCGCCTGCTGCGCCCACTGCAGCGCACGGGCCAGGTCGCGGCTGATGTCGCCGGACCGCGTCTGCACCTGCAGGCCCACGAACGGCACGTCGTCGCCGCGGATCAGTCCGGCGGCGGCCATCGGCAGCACCGTGGCCAGCGTGACCTCGCGGCCGTCCTTGACCGGCAGCTTCGCGACGGCCGACGGGACGAACTCGCGCAGCGCGATCAGCTCGCACTCGGCGGCCAGGCCCTCGAACGGCCGGGACACGATCACGTCGGTCGCACCGCCGGGCGCGCCGTGGCAGGCCTTGTAGCGCTTGCCGGAGCCGCACGGGCAGGGCTGCTTCGGGTTGATCCCGTCCTTCGGGGCGTCCTTGACCGCGGTCCGCTTGGCCACCTTTGGCCCTCCTCGTGTTCCAGGCTTGTCAGGTCGCCAAGTTAGCCGTCAGCAGGCGGCGGCTGTTCGCCGGGGCGTTCGTCGCGAGGTAGCGGACCCCCAGGTCACGGCACAGCGCGACGTCCTCCGCGCGGTCCACGGTCCACACGTAGGTCTCGTGGCCCGCCCGGCGTGCCCGGTCGACGTAACCGGGGTCGTTGCGCAGCACGTGCACGCCGGGTCCGGTGTAGTCGGCGAACGACGGCAGCGCGCCGCTGCGGTAGCGGCCGAGGCGGTCGAGCAGCAGGACCGTGCGGATGTCCGGGGCCTGCTCGCGGAACGCCTTCACCGCGGTCGGCGAGAACGACATCATCACGATCTGGCTGTCCAGCCCGTGCTTCTTCAGCGCCTCGACGAGCTTGCGCTCGACCTCGTTGCGGTACCGGACCGGGTGCTTGGTCTCGATGAAGAGCTGCACGTTCGTGCCCTTCACCAGCTCCAGCAGCTGGTCGAGCACGAGCAGCTCGGCCGGCTGGCCGTGCCGGTGCCAGCTGCCGTAGTCGAACTGCTGGAGCTCGCTCAGAGTGAGAGCGCTGACCGTGCCACGGCCGTTGGACGTGCGCGCGAGCGTGCGGTCGTGCACACACACGATTTCGCCGTCCTTCGACAGCCGGATGTCGCACTCCAGCCCGTCCGCACCCTCCTTCAAGGCCAGCTCGTAGGCGCCGATGGTGTGCTCGGGACGGTCCGTGGACGCGCCGCGGTGCGCGACGATCGATGGCAGCTGCTGCACAAGCCGAACGATAGTTCCTGCGCAACAATTTGAGTCATCAATCAAACGGACGTGGACGAAACGCGAAACGCGACTTACCGTCCCGCCTTGTGACGTTCGACCAGCGCGATCCCGCGTTCATCGCCGACCCGTACCCGGTCTTCGCCGCCCTGCGCGAAGCCGGTGAGGTGCATCACCACGAGCAGATGGGCGTCGCCGTCGCCGTGTCCCACGCCGCCTGTTCCGCCGTCCTGCGGCACCGCTCGCTGGGCCGGATCTGGTCGGACGTGAAGCCGGTCGAACAGTTCATGGCGTTCAACCTCCTGCACCGCAACTCACTGCTGGAGAACGAGCCGCCCACGCACACCCGCCTGCGCCGGCTGGTCGCGGCCGCGTTCGGCCGCGGTCACGTCGAACGCCTCCGCCCGTGGGTCGCCGAGCTCGCCGACCGGCTGGTCGACGAGCTGGTCGCGAAGATCGACGACCAGGGCCAGGCCGACCTGCTCGCCCACGTCGCCGCGCCGCTGCCGGTCGAGGTGATCGCCGAACTGCTCGGCGTGCCCGGCCAGGACCGCTACCTGCTGCAGCCGTGGTCGAACGCCATCGTGAAGATGTACGAGTACGGCCTGCCTCCGGAACAGCAGCAAGCCGCCGAGCGCGCCGCCGCGGAGTTCGTCGCCTACCTGCGCGAGCTGATCGCATTGCGCCGCACGAACCCCGGCTCCGACCTCGTGTCAGACCTGGTCGCCGTCACCGACACCGACGGCGCCAGACTCACCGAGGACGAGCTCGTCGCCACCGCCGTGCTGCTGCTCATGGCGGGCCACGAGGCCACCGTCAACGTCATCGGCAACGGCGTCTTCGCGCTCATGCGGCACCGTTCGCAGTGGGAACGCCTTTCTCCGGAGATCATGCCCACGGCCGTCGAGGAGCTCATCCGCTACGACTCGCCGTTGCAGCTCTTCGAGCGCACCGCCACCGAACGCGTCGAGATCGCCGGTCACGTCGTCGAGCCGGGCGAGAAGATCGCCGCGCTGCTCGGTGCCGCCGCCCGCGACCCGCTGGTCTTCGAGAACCCCGACACGCTCGACGTCGGCCGCGAGAAGAACCAGCACCTCGGGTTCGGCATGGGCATCCACTACTGCCTGGGCGCGCCGCTGGCCCGGATCGAGGTGGAGGCGGCGCTGTCGTCGTTGCACCGCAAGCTGCCCGGCGCGGTGCTGGCAGAGGAACCGACCCGGCGTGCGGAGTTCGTCATCCGCGGCCTGCGATCCCTGCCGCTCAGTAACGGAAAGTAGCCGCTCGACCCGAGCACTTCGGCCAGTACATCGGCCTTGAATGAGTCAGCGGCGGAGCAGTTGCCGATCCGCGTGTTTACCCTGATGATTCGGCCCCGCTCGACCGTTGATCGCCGCACCAACTCTCCCGCTCGGCCGCCAACCCGTCCACTGGACGTCGGCGCGGTGCGGGGACCGGGCCCGCGTCCCCGCGCGCTGGAGAACCCCATGCGCAGACGTTTGATGATCGCGGGCGCTGCGGTGTCCGCCTTTGTTCTCGGCCTGCTGGGCCCCGCCGGGGTCGCCGTAGCCGGCCCGGTCGGCACCGCCGCCGGCTTCGAGGACGACGACGCGAACCTCGCCCCGCAGGCACCCGTCAACTTCGACTGGAACAGCTTCTCGCCCACCACCTGGACAGGGACCGCGGGTACGAGAACCGCGAACAAGACCGTCTCCGGCTGGGCCTTCACCGGCCTGGAGGACCGGCAGGCGACCACCACCGACTCCGGCTTCGCCGGTGGTACCAAGCAGGACGACATCTGTCCGTCCGTCATCACGGCCAAGGCGTCCAACAAGGACGACCTGAAGCGCGTCTACGTCGCGAGCAAGACCGTCGGCAGCGACGTGTTCCTGACCCTCGCGTGGGTCCGCATTCCGCAGAACACCACGTCGCCGTCCGCTCACGTGGCGTTCGAGTTCAACAAGGGCGTGACGTCCTGCGGCACCGGGTCCGGAGGTCTCGTGCAGCGGACCGCGGGTGACATGCTGATCGTCTACGACTTCGAGGGCGGCGGCACTCCGGCACTGAAGCTGTCCCGCTGGATCACCTCCGGCGCGTGCGAGGTCGGCAGTGACACAGCGCCGTGCTGGGGCGTCGCGACCACGCTGTCCAGCGGCGTCGCCGAGGCAGCCGTCAACACCGGCTCCACCGCGCAGGACACCGTCGCACCGGCCACCGAGACGCTCGGCCTGCACGAGTTCGGCGAGGCGGGCATCAACCTCACCGCCGCCGGCGTCTTCGCACCCGGCGTGTGCGAGGGCTTCGGCAAGGCCTACGCCGTGAGCCGCAGCTCGGGCCAGTCGTCGACCGCGCAGATGAAGGACCTCGTGGGTCCGGGCAACGTCAACATCCGCAACTGCGGTTCCGTCGCCGTGACCAAGCTCGGCAGCGACGGCGGCAGCCAGGCAGGCGCCGTCTTCACGCTGTACAACGGCACCGGCACGGGCGGCACCGTCGTCGGCACCTGCACCGTGCAGGCCAACGGCTCGTGCGACCCCACGTTCCAAAACCTCCCCGTCGGCACCTACACCCTCGACGAGACAACGGTTCCGGCCGGTTATGACAAGCCGGCGAACCTGCCGGACACGTTCAGCATCGCCGCCGGTGAGAACAAGACGGTGACGTACACCGACCCGGCCCGTCCGGCGACCGTGAACGTGCAGAAGAAGGACGACGCCGGAGCAGCCGTACCGGGCGCGGTCTTCACGCTGTACCAGGGCACGACCACGATCGGCTCGTGCACCACCGACGCCGCCGGTGTCTGCCAGCCGCCGTTCGCGAACCTGCCCGCCGGCACGTACACGATCGACGAGACGACCACCCCGACCGGCTACGTGAAGGACGCGACGCTGCCGTACACCTTCACCGTCACCCGAGGCGAGACGAAGAACCTCTCGTTCACGAACCCGCGGACGTTCAAGGTGATCGTGCTCGTCTGCCGTGAGGCCGACAGCAAGCTCTACCCGAGCGGGGTCACGATCGACGGCCAGGCCGCGGGCAACTCGCTGTCCTCCGCGCAGGCCTCGACCGCGGGGCTGAGCGAAGCGGCGTTGTGCGGCATCACGACCGGACAGCGCGGTGGTCTCCAGACCGGCAACCACTCCGCCAACCCGGTCGCGATCAACTAACGCCTCGGATACCGCTTGGGGAGCTTGAACCCGCGCTCCCCGAGCACCTTCCGCAACCGGTCCGGGTAGTCGGTGATCAGGCCGTCGATCCCGGTGTCGATCAGCTCGTTCATCCGCGGCTCGTCGTCGACGGTCCACGGAACCACCGCGAGGCCCTGTCCGTGGGCTTCGGTGACCAGGTCCTTCGTGGTCATCGTGTGCACCGGGGACAGGGCCTTCGCGCCGAAGCTCTTCACTGCCCTGGCAACGCTGCCACCGAAGTCGTCCAGGTTCAGGCCACCGGTCCACGGCGAGCCGGGCCGCAGGAACTCCGGCTGGGTCAACGCCACCAACGACAACCGCGGCTCGACCTCGCGCATCCTCATCAACGTGCCCCAGTCGAACGACTGGATGGTCACGTTGGCCAGGAAGCCGCTGCGCCGGATCTCGCGGACCGCGCGCTGCACGAACTGCTCGCGCGGCGCCGTCTCGTCCGGCGCGGCGGCCTCGACCTTGGTCTCGATGTTGAAGCGGATCCCCCACGCGTGGTGCCTGCGCGCCAGGTCGAACAGCTCGGCCAGCGTCGGCATCTTCGCACCGGGCGAGAGCTCCTGGTCCGGGTACTGCGACCACCTGGTGCTGCCGCAGTCGAGGGTGCGGACCTGCGCGAACGTCAGGTCCTTCACGTACTTGCCGGCGTAGGGGAACTCCGGGTCACCGGGAAACGCGGGCGAGGTGTCGAGGCACTTCGCCGGATTGGTCTTCCGGTCGTGGGTGATGACCTCGCGGCCGTCCCTGGTGATCTGCAGGTCGAGCTCCAGCGTCGTCACGCCCAGTTCGAGCGCCTTGCCGAACGCCTTGAGCGTGCTCTCCACCGTGAGACCGATGCCTCCGCGGTGGGCCTGCAGGTCGAAATCCCGGTGATGGGCCTGAGCGGCGCCCGGTGTGGCCATTGCGATCACCAGAGCCCCGATGAGTGTCCGCATCCACCCAACCTGGCACCGATGGGTCAGGCCTGGAAGCCCCTGAGGAAGAACGCCCACTGAACAGCCGAGAACACGAGGACGCCGGAGTCGGGGCTCTTGGAGTCACGCACACCTACGGCGGGGCCGGCGAACGCCACCTCGACGCAGTTGTCGTTGCCCGCGGCACCGCTTCGGCTGCTCTTGCGCCATTCGGCACCAGAAAAGTCCACAGTGGACACCCTTCACTCGGCCAGCGTCCGCTCGATCAAGGCCACCGATTCGGCGGGCGACAACGCCCTGGCCGCCAAGTGGTCGAACGTCAGCCTAGCCGCCTTCAGCTCCTCCTCGTTCTCAATATGCATCGCACCGGTCGCGTAGGAGATGTAAAGGAGGTCGGAATCATCTTGGTCGGGAAAGCTCAGCAGGGTGAATCCGCCACTCATCCCGTCATGGGCGCCCAGATCGGCCGGAAGCACTCTCAACGTGACGTTGGGCAACGCAGCCATGTCGATCAGGTGGAGAAGCTGTGCCCGCATCACAACAGGCCCCCCGACGAGCTTTCTCAACGCCGCCTCGTCTATGACGGCATCTAGTACCAGCAGATTGTCGGGATCGGTGAGCCGCCGCTGCCGGAACTGCCGAACCGCGACCTGGTTGTCCTGCCACTCCTTGCTGTGCTCGCGGTGGTACGCGTCGAAGAGCGCCCGTGTGTAAGCCTCCGTCTGGAGCAATCCGGGGATCGTCAGCAGGGCGATCTCTCTGATCATCGCCGCTTCGGTCTCGACATCGAGATATCCCTGGTCGTCCACACCGAAGGCACGCCACCAGCCTGCCTTCAGCGCGTCGCGCACCTGGTCGAGCAGATCGGGCTCGTATGAGTCGTAGAGATCCATCATCGACCGCACCAGGTGCACGTCGACGCGGGTCTCCGCAGCCTCGATGCGGTAGAGCGCCTGGACGTCCTTGTCGAGAGCCTTCGCCGCCTCCTGGATGCTCATCCGGGCATCAAGGCGCATCTTCCGCAGTTTCTTGGCCAGCTTGCGGCGGCGGAAAGGCGGCTGACGCTTGCGCATCCTTCGATGATCGTCAGTGAGATCGCTGAAGTGAGAATCTCACGAAAGATCACGCGAAAGGCTTACCGGGGCGAGCCCGACGCACGGAACGACCGCAGCGGCGGCTCGGGAGCGTCCTTCACCTCGAGAACGCGCATCAGCCGCACCGACGCGGCGTCCACCGGCAGCAGCAGCGTGGTGATCCTCCGGACGACGAGCGCCGTGGTCACGGCGACCCCGGCCAGCACCAGGTCGCTGAACGCGTGCAGCAGCACCCCGTCGGCCAGCGCCTGGGTGCTGCCGCGGAACGACCACAGGATCGTGGTCACGAACAGCAGGCCGGACGCCACCCACAGGCCCCACCACCAGCGCAGGAGCTTCGACGGCCGAGGCCGTTCGTCGGCGGGCCTGCGGGCGACGGCGTGTTCGAGCTCGGCGAGCACCGAGCCCGGCACGACGAGGTTCACGCCGGGCACGATCAACCCGATCAGGGCCTGCTCGTCCGAGCGCGACGGCCCGTAGCCCACGAGGGTCGCGGCCACGTTCCGCGCGCGCCGCACCCACAGCAGCGTGAGCACCAACGACAGCAGGCAGCCGACGAGCGTGATCGCCGAGGCGGTCACCACCATCGCGTCGGACGCGCTGACCACGCCGGCGGAGAGCGCGCCGTAACGGCTCATCGCGACCAGGACGTAGCGCCAGCTCTCGGCGAACACGCCCCACACCGCGACGGCGGCGAGCAGCCAGAGCGAGTTCTGCGCGGTCCGGCCGAGGCGGCGCACGCCGTCGACCGAGTCGGACTGCTCGACGGTGCCCGGCACGGCCGTCGGCCAGCGCCACGCGAGCAGCGGGAAACCCCAGCGCGGCGGGACCGGGTAGTTCGGCGGACCGCTGTAGGACAGCCGCTGCGACCGCCGCGAGGGCTGCGGGTACGCACCGGGCGGCGCAGTCGCCACCCAGTCCACGCGCATCGGCTGCAACGGCTGCACGATCAGATGACCTCGGGTTCCATGCCGTCGACGCCGCCTTCGAGCGGGCGACCGGAGGCCTCCCAGTGCTGCATGCCGCCCTCGACGTTGACGGCCTCCCAGCCGTTCTCGTTGAGGTACTGGGTCACGCGGGCGGAGCGGCCACCGGCGCGGCACACGACGTAGAGCTGCACGTCGTTCGGCACCTCGTCGAGCCGCGCACCGATCTCGCTCATGGGGATGTGCAGCGCGCCGGGCGCATGGCCCGCGTCCCACTCGTCCTGCTCGCGCACGTCCAGCAGGACGGCGTCCTCGGGCAGCTGCGCCGGAACGTCGGCGATCTCCACGCTTGGAACAGTCACGCCGTAGATGGTGCCATGCCGCAGGTTGCACGGACGTGAACCTCCGGCATGGCCCACCCTCAGGCCACCCCCGCGATGGCGGGCCCGAGCCTCACGAGCTGGCTCTCGGTCAGCGGCAGCGACTCCCGCCTCTTGTCGAGGTTCGTCGGAACCACGCTGAGCTGGTCGATCCGGAAGGCGGCACCGTCTGGCCGGTAGACGTGCAGGGTCTGCATCTTCGCGGGCGCCGACTTCTGGGAAGTCGTGTCCCACAGCGTGGAGGAGACCACGTCGTACAGCTGGTAGACGGTGCCGTCCCGAGCGGTCACACGACGCGGCGCCTGGCAGCCCCCCGCCACCCACATCGCTTCGTCCGCCGCCTTGCTCGGGCTGCCGGCGAAGAACCCGGCGGACAGCCGCAGGCTGCCGGTGCCGCCCTCATCGGTGACCTCGTACTCGTACATGTTGAGGTCGTCCCGGACGGCCTGTGCACCGAGCGCCAGCGACGGAAGCACCTCCTGCGCCTTGTCCCGCCACGTGCGGAGCTGGTCGGTGCTGAACCTCTCCGCGCCGAACCCGCGAGCCATCAGCGCGGTCGGCATCTGGGGGTCGCACTCGCCGTTCGTGTGCTGCGGGTCGGCAGGCTTCCGCACCAGCCCGGACGCACGTGGCCAGTCCCCCGGACTGCCGCCCGGTGTCATCGGTCTGGCCTGGTTCCAGTTCCAGACGACGCTGCCGAAACCCATGATCGCGACGACCGCCAGCGTGCCGAGCACCGCGCCCGCACGCCGGACGAACAGCCGGCGCCTTCCCCGCCTCAGCACGCCTTCCAGGGTCGTGGTGGCCGGTGGCACGGGAACGTCGAGAGCCCCGCGCAGCTCTTCTTCCACAGTCATCGCACACTCTCCGAGTTGACCGGGCTGCCGTACGCCTCGCGGAGCGTCGCCAGTCCCCTGGCTGTCTGACTCTTCACGTTGCCCTGTGAACAGCCCAGCTCAGCGGCCGTCTGCTCGATGGACAGGTCGTGCACATACCGCAGCACGAGCACAGCTCGCTGCTTGGGCGGAACCCGCTGCAACGCGTCGTGCAACCGGGAGTCCTGCTCGGTGAAGCCGCCGCCGACGCCGTGTTCCGGCACGTCGGCGACCGGGTGCTCACGTCCGCGCACCCGCCGCCTGGTGTCCAGGAACAACCGCGTGAGGATCGTGCGGACGTAGGCGTCCGCACTCTCCCGCCGCACGCTCGACCACTTCGCGTACGCCTTCACGAACGTGTTCTGCGCGAGCTCTTCCGCCTCCGACCAGTCGCCGCACAGCGCGTACGCCGTGCGCCTGGCCCAGTCGAACCTGCTCGTGAAGAACTCCGAGAACTCCTCGTCCCGTCGCACTCCGGTCCCCCAAGCTCGTGCTGCTTCGCGTTCAATACGCGGTCAGCCCGACCAGGGTTGCACGCTCCGAAAACGATGAACGGCGCTTTCGTCCACCTGGTGTTTTAACCAGGAGGCGCCTGGGCTTTGACATGGGCACGGCCACCGCTTGATCATCTTCGGGTTCCGCCAAGAACTCGAACTGAACAAGG
>NZ_JBEXJN010000027.1:0-136106 GCF_040609115.1 Lentzea sp. NPDC004782 | reverse complement strand
CCCAAACCCAAGACACACAACAAGAAACGGGCCGCCGCTGACGCGGCGACCCGCCCCAAGGAACTCACCCCTGGTTAAAACACCAGGTGGATGAATGAGCCCTTCATCGAGCACCGGGCACGCCTTGACCAGCGGCGGGTGGAAGTCCCTGCGCACCCGCGCGGCGACCCGGTCCGAGACCGCGTTCACCGCGGCGCCACCCGCGGACCGTCCGGGGTGTCCGGCAGCGGCCGGGCCTGGTCGAGCACCTCGTCCGTGTACTTGTCGAGCAACCGAGTGCCGATCTGCTGCGCGTAACCGAAGATGACCGCCCACAACAACAAGGCCGCCGCCGACGGTATCCCGATCAGCCCGCTCGTGACACCGGCTCCCAGCGCGAGAATCCCGACCACCGCCAGCGCCGCGCCGAGCATGATCTTGATCAGGGCCTGGTAGCCGATCATGACGTACGGCGAGAGCGACGGCCGGCGGCGTAAGAGAAGCACCACCGCGGCCAGCACCGCGCCGAACGCGCCGAGCACCTGCACCAGCCACACGTCCACGCCCGTCGCCCTGGCGGTGCCGCCGGGGCACACCGTCGGCAGCGCCTTCTCCTTGGGGTCGACGCAGAGCGGGATGATGCCCGGCTTCACGATGCCGACGACGCCCATGACGGTGTTGATCACGAACAGCACGAGCGACGCCGCGATCAGCTTGTTGCGCAAAGCCCTCGAACCGGCGTGCGCGAAGTCGGAGTTGTCGTAGGCTGCCCGCAACGCGTCGACCACGATCGCGCGCTCGACCGCGGGCGTGAACTCCCCCGGCCGCAGCGCCTCCAGGGCCCGGCGCCGCGGATCGTCGTCGTCCAGGTACTGCGCCACCCGCGCCTGCAGACCGGGCAGCCGCCCCATGAACCCGCGCTCCGCCGAGATCGTCGCCACCTCGGCCTCGTGCAGGGCCCGCCAGGCCCGTTCGATGTACCAGCCCGACCACCACGACGGCACCATGCGCCACCACGGTTCCCGGTCGCTGAGCATCGCGTCCACCACCGCCGCCTGCTCCAGGGCCGTGCGCCGCCACACGTCGCCCTCGGGATCGACCGGATCGGACGGTCCGAGCGCGGCCAGATCCGCGCGGACCCGGTCCAACCGGGACTGCACGACGAGTCGCCAGTCGGTGACTCTGGGTTTGCGCTCGGCCATGTCCCGATGGTGACACCGGGGTCTGACAATTTCCGCAGCCATCCGTGTGACGTGCGGAAACGTCACCCGATCACCAGAGCATCACGCTTTCGCGGCCCGTTCGCGCGCCAAGCGGAACCGCTCGTCGTGGTCGCCGAAGTAGCCCCACGGCCACGTCATCGCACGCGGGCCGCTGCGCGCGATGTGCAGTGCCAGCCGGTCGGTCGCTTTGGCCTCGTAGTAGTACATCGCGAAGATCTGGTGTGCCCACAACGAATGCGGGTGACCGTCGGCGCCCGCGAGCAGCCGGTCGGACGCGGCGTCAGCCTCCGCACGCTGCTTCTTGAGGTACGACGCAGTCAGCACCTGCCACACGCGCGGGACCATGCTGCCGCTCGACAGCTTGTTGAGGTACATCTCGATGTGCGCGATCGGGATCAACGCGAGCAACGGGTGCCCGTCCGGCAGTCCCGCGATGCCCGCGCGGGCGAACGCGAACATCTCTTCGTGGCTGCCGTACCACTTCGCGGCCACCGACTGCAGCCTCCGCAGGTTCGCGTTGACCAGGTCCGGTACCCGTTTCACGACCTCCTCGTAGACCTCCGCCGCCTCGCTGCGATGCGTCGGCGCGCCCAGCGCCACCGGCATCAGGGCGGCCCACGGCGCCACGTCGTCCGGGTCGAGCGATGCCGCGCGGTGCAACGTCCCGCGCGCCCGCTGGGTGAAGTTCACCAGGCCGCGGAACTGCTCCTCGCTCGTGTACTTCGCCCGCGCCGCACCGCGTTCCTGCCAGCCCGCCGTCGTCTGCGCACTGCCGAGCAGCAGCAACAGGTTCACGTCGTCCGGCCGCTCCTCCTCCGCGTCGAGCAACGCGGGCAGCACGACGTTGCCCGCCGCACCGAGCACGTCGACCGCGAGCTCACGGCGGTACGGCTGGTCACGGGTCGCCGCGAGGAAGTCGAGAGCGGGGCCGAGGTCGCCGGACACGAGCGCGAGCGCAGCCTGCATGAGCTCGTCGTCGTCGAACGCGGTGTCGACGTAGGAGGGCAGCAGAGAGGACATGACGCGCACCATAACGCCAGGTCAGACCACAAGTGGCCAATATATACTTGTGGTTATATACACCTGGCGTTATGTTCAGCCGCGTGGACGTCTTCGAGGCCGTGGCCGAACCGAACCGCCGCCACCTGCTGAGCCTGCTGTCCGAACGCGACCGCACCGCGGGCGAGCTCGTCGACAGCCTGCCGACGCTGACCCAGCCCGCCGTGTCCCGCCACCTGCGAGTGCTGCGCGAGGTGGGCCTGGCCGAGGCCCACCCGGACGGTCAGCGCCGCATCTACGCACTGAAACCTGATGGCCTGCAACGCATCGACGACTGGATCACGCCGTACCGCCGCTACTGGCGCAACCACCTCGACGCACTGGAACAGCACCTGGAGGACCAATGACCGACTACGGCACCGTGACCAAGCTCATGCCGACTCGAACACCTGTGTAGAGGTCGTCGTCGCGGATCGGCTGGGACGTGGCCGTGTCCACCAGGAACTCCACGCCATCGTCGGGATCCAGTTCGACACCGGCGACTTCCACAACTCGCGCGACGACGGTCTCCTCGTCGTTGGCGAGGTTCCGAGCGAGCAGGTCCGCGTCGGCGGTTGGCCGCCGTGCGTCGAAGACGGCGAGGAGCACGGCCGCCGGGCGTGGCTTTGGTCGGTCGGCTCACTCGGCGATCACCGCATCCACGGCGGCGCGCACCCGCCCGAGAACACCCAGTTCCCGAGCGAACGCAATCACCTGGCCTGGGCGTGCGCCTCGCCGTTGCAGATACCGGCGCAACGCGGAGAGAGCCAGCGGCTCACCGAGCCGGCCTCTCAACCTCATGAGATCGACAACTGTCCTTTCCGCGTCGTAGATGCGGACGTTCTCGCCTGGCGCCGCCTCCACCGCGGCGAGTCCGAGGTGGAAGGTCGGGGCGCTGAATCGGAAGGCCTCGGTCGGCGGGTAGTCGATACGAGGCGGCCGCTGTCCACGTGGCACCGCGATCTGGATCTCCCCGGGGATCTCGTCGGTGAGGTCGTGGACCTCGGCGGCCGACACGCAGCACACGACCGCGAGCGGCGCCCGCACCGACACCGCGAGCAGGTCAGGCCGCGTCGGAGCCGGCGCGTCCGCTTTGCGGAAGACACCCCTGGAGAGTTCGATCAGGTCGCCCTCGTCGCGAAGGCGGTAGAGAGTGTTGCCAGGTTGAACCGATCTGGCAACACTTCCATCCACCGAGCTAGGCGGTCTGCGAAGGCTCCACCAGCGCACGAAGCCGGGGAGGCATCCTCTTCTCCAACCCGTACGGTTCGAGGTGGGCCTGCAGCACGCCCGTGAACGCCCGCTCCACCGAAGCGGTGTCCCAGTTGTCGCTCTCCAGGATCGGCTGCTTGAAGTACGGCTGCCCCACGATGTGGAGCTGGCGCCCGTTGCAGCGGATGACCTGCCCGGTGATGCCCTCGGCACGGTCGGAGAGCAGGAACAGCACGAGCGGCGCCACCTTGCCCGGCGTCCGGTCGGCGGGAATTGCGCGCAGAGAACGCTCCGACTTCCACACCATCCGCGTGTGGGCGACCGGGCACACGGCGTTCACGCGGATGCCTTCCGACTCCAGGTCGAGCGCCCACGAGTAGCTCAACGACGCCACGGCGCCCTTGGTCGCCGAATAGGTGGCGAGTTTGCGCTGGCCGAAGGAGGCACCGGAAGAAATGTTGATGATGGAGCCACCACCGGTGGTGCGCATCGCGCGCATCGCCGCGATTCCGACATAGATGACGCCGAGGACGTTCACCTCCACGACGTGCTTGATCGTCTCGGGATCGTCTTCCCACGGGGCGGTCTCGTAGTTCAGTCCCGCGTTGTTCACCAGACCGTCGACGCGGCCGAATTCGTCGACGCACAGCTCGACGATCTTGGCTGCCTCGCTCGGGTCGGCCACGGTGTGGGTCGAGGCCACGGCGCGGCCGCCGTAGCCCCTGATGTGCTCGGCAACCCGCTCTGCCAGGTCGCCGTCGTTGTCGTTGACCACCACCGATGCACCCGCGAGGGCAGCGTGCATCGCGTAGGCCTCGCCCAGGCCGCGACCCGCCCCCGTGATGACGACCGCTTTTCCGTCCAGGATCCCCATTGCACGCTCTCTTTCATCACTCGGCGGCGGTTCCCCGAACCCCCCTGCTGGTCCTGTTACCCGCCTTCGACAAGCGTGCGGACGATCCGAAGCGGCGAAGAAGATGTTTCGATGAGAAGTCGCTGCCAAGCGCCCAATGGCGAACCGAGTTCGGCCCGGCAGATGGCCCCGACTAATCGGCCCCATCCGACCCGGGGCTTTGGTCCTAACCCGAACGAGTGACAAAAGAAGGCCGCCTTCCCACGAGGGGAAGGCGGCCGCAAAAACGAGAATTCACCGTTCCGTGTAAGTCAGGTTCCTGCCGGTGGACGGGTCGAAGAGCTGCACCTTGTCCGCGTCGAACCAGATGTCCGCCGAGGCTCCCTCCACCGCGGCCGACGCCGACGACAACCGCGTGACCAGCGAGATGCCGTCACCCGGCACGTCGTCCGATCCCGCGTCCGCCGCCAGCTCCTGCAGCTCGGCCGTGGCCGCCTGCTCTCCCGTGAGGGTGAAGTAGGCGTACTTGTCCGAACCCATCGACTCCAGCACGTCCACCTGCGAGGTGAACCTGCCGCCGGACGACAGCGCCGCCGCGTCGACCAGTGCCGCGTCCTCGAAGTGCTCAGGGCGGATGCCCATGATCACCTCTCGGGGCGCGTCGGCACCCTCCACCAGCTGCCGCACGCGGTCCGTGAGGGTCACGTCGCCCAGCACCGACCGCAACGCGCCGTTCTCCAGCGACGCCGGCACGAAGTTCATCGACGGCGAGCCGATGAAGCCCGCGACGAAGAGGTTGGCCGGGTGGTCGTAGAGGAACTGCGGCGCACCGATCTGCTGCACGACACCGCCGCGCATGACCACGACCCGGTCACCGAGGGTCATCGCCTCGGTCTGGTCGTGCGTCACGTAGACGGTCGTCGTGCCGAGCTGCTTCTGCAGGCGCGACACCGAGGTGCGCATCTGCACGCGCAGCTTGGCGTCCAAGTTGGACAGTGGTTCGTCCATGAGGAACGCCTTGGGACTGCGCACGATCGCGCGGCCCATCGCCACGCGCTGCCGCTGGCCGCCGGACAGGTTCGACGGTTTGCGGTCGAGGTGTTGCGTCAGGTCGAGGATCTCAGCGGCCTCGCGCACCTTGCGCTCGACCGTCGCGTTGTCGACCTTGGCCAGCCGCAACGGGAAGGCCATGTTCTCCTTCACCGTCATGTGCGGGTAGAGCGCGTAGGACTGGAACACCATCGCGATGTCGCGGTCCTTGGGCGCCTTCTCGTTGACGCGCTGCCCGCCGATGCGCAGCTCGCCCTCGGTGATGTCCTCCAGGCCCGCGATCATGTTGAGGGTGGTGGACTTCCCGCAGCCGGACGGCCCGACCAGGATGATGAACTCGCCGTCGGCGATCTCGAGGTTGACCTCCTGCACGGCCAAAGCACCGTCGGGATACCTCTTGCTCACCTTGTCCAGAACGATCTCTGCCATTTGTCAGCTCACCCCTTGACGGCGCCGGAGGTCAGGCCCGCGACGATGCGGCGCTGGAAGAACAACACGAAGAGGATGATCGGGATGGTGATCACGACGGCGGCCGCCGCGATCGACCCGGCCGGGTCCTCGAACTGCGAGCTGCCGGTGAAGAACGACAGCGCCACCGGCACGGTCCGCGACTGCTCGGTCGAGGTGAGCGAGATCGCGAACAGGAAGTCGTTCCAGCAGAAGATGAACACCAGGATCGCCGTCGTGAACACACCGGGCGCGGCCAGCGGCGCGATGACGCGACGGAACGCCTGCCCCGGCGTCGCACCGTCCATCTTCGCCGCCTTCTCGAGCTCCCAGGGGATCTCGCGGAAGAACGCGGACAGGGTGTAGATCGCGAGCGGCAGCGCGAACGTGATGTACGGCAGGATCAGGCCGGGCCACGTGTCGAACAGGCCGAGCGAGCGCTCGATCTCGAACAACGGCGACACCAGCGAGACCTGCGGGAACATCGCGATCAGCAGCGAGACGCCGACCAGCAGGTTCTTGCCGGGGAAGTCGAGCCTGGCGATGGCGTAGGCGGCCATCGTGCCGAACACCACGGCGACCGCCGTGGCGATGATCGCGATGCCGATCGAGTTGATCAGCGCCCGCGTGAACTCGGAGGTGGAGAAGATGTTCTGGTAGTTCTCCAGGCTCCACTCGCGGGGGATGAAGTTGCCGTCCGCCAGCGTCTTGGACGACTTGAACGACAGCGACACGATCCACAGCACCGGGAACAGCGCGTAGATCACGACGACCGCGTTGAGCAGACCCCAGCCGACCTTCTTGCCGGTGGTGTCGGCTCCACCGATGCCTGCCATCTCAGCGCCTCCCGCCGTTGTCGCTGCCGGGCGCGGCAGTGCCGAAGAGCTTGATGAAGATGAACGCGATCGCCGCCACCATCAGGAAGATGAGCACCGACATCGTGGAGCCGATGCCGAGGTTCAGGCCCTTGATGAGGTTGTTGTAGGTCAGCATCGACACCGACGACGTGCCCTGCGAACCCGCGGTGAGCACGAAGAGGTTGTCGAAGATGCGGAACGCGTCCAGCGTGCGGAACAGCAGTGCCACCAGGATCGCCGGCTTCATGATCGGCACGGTGACCTTGATGAACCGCTGCCACGCGCTCGCGCCGTCCATCGCGGCGGCCTTGAGCAGGTCGTCCGGGACGAGTGCGAGCCCGGCCATCAACAGCAGGGCCATGAACGGCGTGGTCTTCCAGATCTCCGCGATGCTCACGACGATCAGCGCGGGGATCTTCTCGGTCAGCACGGGATCGCCGCCGAGGGCCTCCGCGAGGTAGCCGGTGCCGGGTGTCCAGGCGAAGCGCCAGGAGAACGCGGCCACGACCGTGACGATGCCGTACGGGATCAGCGACGACGTCCGCACGATGCCGCGGCCGACGAGCGTGCGGTGCATGATCAGCGCGAGCGACATGCCCAGCACCAGCTCCACCGCGACGGTCACCACGGTCAGGATCACCGTCACGAGCACGGCGTCCCACCAGTACTTGCTGCTCAGCACCGTGACGTAGTTGTCGAACCAGATCCACTCGGTGCGGTCGGGGAACTTCAGGTCGAACCGCTGCATCGACAGCAGGATCGAGTAGAGGATCGGCCAGCCGGTGACCGCGATCATGGTGATCGCGGCCGGCGCGCAGAGCAGCCAGCCGAGCCTGCGCTCGGCCTTCTTGCCCTCGCTCAGCGCCACCTTCTTCTTGGCGGCGACAGGTTCGTCCGCTGTCGCCTCGGTCTTCTCGGCCGTCGCGTGGCTCACGGCAGCACCCCCTTGGAGTCGAGTGCGTTCTGGAGCTCCTGCCGCAGCTCGTCCGCGGTCCTCTGCGGGTCGATGTTCGCGGGCGGCGAGAGGATGGTGGAGATGACGGTGGAGACGTTCTGGTACGCGGGCGTGCGCGGCCGCACGCTGGCGTTCTCCAGCGTCTTGAGGATGTCGTCCTTCATCGGGTACGCGTCGACCATCTCGGGCTCGTCGTAGACGGACTTGATGGTCGGCGGCACACCGTCCTTGAGGGCGGCGAGCTTCTGGCTTTCCGCGCCGCGCAGGCAAAGCACGGCGTCGAAGGACTCGTCCGGGTGAGTCGTGTAGTTGCTGACGGCGTAGTTGATGCCGCCGACGGTGACCTTCGCGGCGTCACCGCTCACGGTGGGGTACGGAGCCCACTTGAAGTTCTTCGCGAAGTCCGGCTTCTTCTGCGCGGCCGCGTAGACGTACGGCCAGTTGAGCTCGAACGCCGCCTTGCCGGACTCCATCAGGAGGCGCGAGGGGTCCTCGGTCGAGTTGGAGAACGACGGGTCGATCGCCTTCGAGGTGGCGAGCTTCTTCAACGCCGCCAACGCCTGCACGGCCTTGTCGTCGACGATCGCCTTGGTGCCGTTCTCGTCGAGGATCGTGCCGCCGCTGGAGTTGACGAGGGTGTTGAACAGCACGACGAGCCCCTCGTACTGCTTGCCCTGTCCCACGATCAGGCCGGGCTTTCCCTGTGCGACCAGGGATTCGGCCGTCGAGATCATCTCGTCCCACGTCTTGGGCGGCGTGGGCACGAGGTCCGAGCGGTACCACAGAAGTTGAACGTTGGTGTTGTCCGGAGCGCCGTACAGCTTGCCCTCGTAGGTGGCCGTGTCGAGCGGCGTCTGCAGCGTGCCGTTCTCCACCTGCGACTTGACCGAGCCGGTGAACTCCTTGATCCAGCCCGCTTTCGCCAGCTCCGCCGTCCAGGTGACGTCGAGAGCGAGGACGTCCATGCTGTCGTCCTCGGCCGCGAGTCTGCGCACCATCTGCTCGCGCTGACCGTCCGCCTCACGCGGCAGCTTGTTGTAGACGATGTGGTAGCGCCCGTTGGCCTTCGCGTTGCAGTTGTCGACGATCGCCTGGAAGTTCTCCTGGTTGTACTTGTAGACGTTCACGGTGATGCCCTGGCCGCCAGACCCGCACGCCGTGAGAGTTGTTGCCGCGAGCATCGCGGCCCCTGCCCCGACGGCGAGTCGATAGCGCCGTGTCGCACCCATCGGCCCTGCCTCCTTCCCGACTACACGGAGGAGCCAGACCGCTGCGCCCGGCACCTCTTCGTGCCACCCGCCCGCACCCGGCGGACCGGTCAACCGAACCTAGGCCTGGTGATCAGGAGCCGCAACCAGCAGGAGCAACGATTCAGAACCAATCGACGTCTTCGCGTCTCAATTGCCGGAACCGGCAGGCCGCATCGCGAGCTTCGCGAGCAGGTCACGCCCCTGCTCAGCCGACTTCGGCTGACACAGCACGTCATACCTGCCCGCAACCAGCTGACTCGCCGACTGGAAGTCCCGCTTGCCGCGCGCCGACCCGTACCCGACCGCCGCGAACACGAGCCCGAAGAACACACCGGTGACCAGACCGGTCAGCACCGGCCCGACCGTGACGCCCGGCTCGGGACTGAACAGGGTGAGCAGCAGCCCCACGAACAGACCGAACCAGGCTCCTGACGCCGCCCCCGTCGCCAGGACACGGCCCCAGGTGAGCTTGCCGGTGACCCGTTCGACCAGCATCAGGTCGACACCGACGATCGTGACGTCCTGCACCGGGAAGTCCTCGACCGCGAGGAAGTCGACCGCTCGTTGAGCCTCCTCGTACGTGGCGTACGAGCCGATCGGCCACCCCGTCGGCGGGGTGGGCAGGCGGGGCGGGACGCCGGGCCGGTTCGGGTTGGCGAACGGACTCGTCACAGGGACCACCTCTGTCGCGACGCGCTGATCGTTCCATCCTGCCAAAGCCCGGTCCGGTGTGCTCAGACGCCTACGGGTGGTTTGCCGGGCTCTTCATGGAGACGTCACCGGCCTCGAACACGATCAAGGCAGACGTCGAGGCCCCTGGGCGGAGCGGTCAGAGCACAACTTCAGATCAGACCGGGGGTCGAGAACACCAGAGAAAACCTGTGCGCGAAGGCGCGGTACGAGCGTGCGTGGACGTCCGTGCTGCCCGCCACCCGCTCCCGCTCCTTCTTCAGCACCTCACCGGCCGCACGCGCGTCACCGTTGAGCACGTGGATGATCGAGAGCTTGCGCGCCCGTTCGAAGTCGAGCAGCGACTCCGGCTTCGCGACGAGCTCGCGGGACAGCGCGTCCCACTTCGCGTACTTGTCGATGTACGGCACGCCGTGCTGCAAGAACGCGCTCACCAACGACGAGGCGACGGGTGCGTGGTCGCCGCCCGGCTCGAACGTCCACCGCCAGACCGGCTTCTCCCCCATCAGGTGACCCAGCGGCGCCGACACGAGCGGGGTGCCGGGGATTCCCACGCCCAGGGCGCGGCAGACCTCGTCGTAGCGGCGGAAGCACACGCCCACCAGCGGGGTGAAGTCGAGCGCTGCCGTGACGCCGAAGCCGAGCCAGCCGGAGCAGCCGTCTCCGCGGTCCTGGAGCCAGACGTGGCCTCGCCGGACGAAACCCGTCCCGCGCAGGGCGGTGTCCACGGCTACCAGCACGTCGGTTTTGGGGGATGGCCTCACGGACGACAGAGTCCCACCGATGATCGGTCAGTGCAGGACGGGCGTGAGGAACTCGGTCAGCTTCCGCACCGCGTCCGCGGGCACGTCGTCGAGGTGTTCGGTGAGCTGCAACAGGATGCGGCCGCCGCCGAGGTGCTCGGCCGAGACGCACGGTGCGGTGGCGCAAACCTCTTGCACACCACCCAAAGCGGCGACCTGACGGGGTCCGAGCAACGTTGCCCAGTGCGGGCCGCGGGCGAACTCCGCTGCGGTGAAAAGGGATTCGTCGAGACCCACGCCCGCGGAGATCTCGTGTGCGGTTCGGACGCCGACGCGGTCGAGGGTGATCCAGCCGCCCGACGCGCGCACCAGTGACGCTCCCGCACGGAACATCGACAGCCAATCCTGTTGCACGGCATGAGAAATCCAGCCGCGGAACAAGGCGCGGGACGCGGTGACCACGATCTGGTGCGGGAACGCCGGGTCGTCCTTCAGCAGGATCTCCGCGCACCAGCCGCCGTCGACGAGCGGCAGGCCCTGCGAGTCGAGCTGGACCAGTTGCACGCGCAGGAAGGACGGCAGGTCCGCCAGCGCCGACTCCCACGACGGGATGGTGAAGTCACCCGAAGAGAGCAGCAGGCGGGCGTAACCGGGTGGGCCCCACGGCGTTGTATCGGATGGCCGGTAGTCGCGGGCGACGGCGATCAGCTCCGCCACCGAGGCGGGGCACAGGGGCGCCAGGAGGTCGGTGAAGACGGCGCCGAACCACGTGGCCAGCGCGGGACGGTCGACGCCGGAGAACGTGTCCAGCTCAAGGCGGACCACGTGTGGCGGCGACACAGGTCTCGGAAGCGTCAGATCTGTGCTCAAAGTGAGCGAACCCTATGGCTCCCGGCCGGAAATCGTCAGGGGCCACTCTCGTGAAAGAATGGCCCCTAACGGGCGAACGTCTAGCCGCGCGACTGGTAGTCGCGGAGCAGGCCGCGGGAGATGATCGTCTTCTGGATCTCCGAGGTGCCCTCGCCGATCAGCAGGAACGGCGCCTCGCGCATCAGGCGCTCGATTTCATATTCCTTGGAATAGCCGTAGCCGCCGTGGATGCGGAACGCCTCCTGCGTCACCTCGGCGCAGTACTCGGACGCGATGAGCTTGGCCATGCCGGCCTCGACGTCGTTGCGCTGACCCGAGTCCTTCAGGCGCGCGGCGTTGACCATCATCAGGTGCGCCGCCTCGACCTTGGTGGCCATCTCGGCGAGCTTGAACGCGATGGCCTGGTGCTCGACGATCGGCTTGCCGAACGTCTTGCGCTGCTGGGAGTACTCGATGGCGAGCTCGAACGCGCGGATCGCGATGCCGCACGCGCGGGCCGCCACGTTCACGCGGCCGACCTCGACGCCGTCCATCATGTGGCGGAAGCCCTGGCCGGAGACGCCGCCGAGGATCTGCTCGGCCGGGATCTCGAAGCCGTCGAACACCATCTCGGTGGTGTCGACGCCCTTGTAGCCCATCTTGTCGATCTTGCCGGGGATCGTGAGGCCCGGCAGGACCTCTCCGTAGCCCTCGGGCTTCTCGACCAGGAACGTCGTGAGGTTCTGGTGCGGTTTCTCGGCGCCCTCGTCGGTCTTCACGAGCACCGCGGTCAGGTTGGACGTGCCACCGTTGGTCAGCCACATCTTCTGACCGTTGACGGTGTAGCCGGACTCGCCCCTGACCGCGCGGGTGCGGATCGCCGCGACGTCGGAGCCGAGTTCCGGCTCGGACATGGAGAACGAGCCGCGCACCTCGCCGGCGGCCATGCGCGGCAGGTACTTCTGCTTCTGCTCGGGCGTGCCGTGCTGCTTGAGCATGTGCGCCACGATGAAGTGGGTGTTGATGACGCCGGAGACGCTCATCCAGCCGCGCGCGATCTGCTCGACGACCAGCGCGTAGGTCAGCAGGGACTCGCCGAGGCCGCCGTACTCCTCCGGGATCGTCAGGCCGAAGAGGCCCATTTCCTTCATGCCCTCGACGATGTCGGCGGGGTACGTGTCGCCGTGCTCCAGCGTCTGGGCGTGCGGAATGATTTCCTTGTCCACGAACGTGCGAACGGTCGCGAGGATTTCTTCCTGGATGTCCGTGAGACCCGCGGTCTGGGCGAGGCGCGCCATCGCACTTCCCTTCCAAGGCTTGAGTTACCGGCGAGTATGGACCGGTTAACGCCCGTTTGCGACCGCGTTGTGCTCTCCGCAACACAGCCGCGCCCGCTGTACCGAAACAGCATCCCTGACTGGTGGAATCGCGCACCCACGTGCGACGAACTGGGCCGGAGGACCTTAAGATCCCGGCTCACCACTTCTAGGGGGAGCAGCAATGACGTACGACCCGTACAACGCGAAGCAGCCGGGCGACCCGTACGACCAAGGACAGCCCTACGGCCAGCAACCGGGCCAGCCCTACGGCCAGCCGGCGTACGGCCAGCAGCCCATGTACGGCTACGGCTACCCGCCACCCCAGCCGAAGCCGCAGCAGAACGCGATCCTCTCGCTCGTGCTGTCGTGCGTCGGGTTCATCACCTGCGGCCTGACCGCCATCGGTGGCGTCATCTTCGGCCACATCGCGATGAAGAAGACGGCGAGGGGCGAGGAGGACGGGCGCGGCATGGCCATCGCCGGCCTCGTCATCGGCTACGTCGTCATCGTCGGCTGGCTGGCCTACTGGGCGTTCATCGTCATCGCGATCATCGCAGCGGCCAAGGGCGGCTCGATCCGCTGACGGACCCGCCGGAGGGCTCAGCCCGCGAGGGCGATCTCCAGGGTGCCACCGCAGTGGCGGCAGACGTCGGCGAACACGTGGACGTCGGCATCGCATCCCGGGCAGCTGCGGAAGCTGCGCTCGAGCAGGTCGTCTTCGCGGCGCTTGAAGAGCCGCAACCGTCTGCTCGCCTTGCCGTT
This sequence comes from Lentzea sp. NPDC004782, assembly GCF_040609115.1. Classification (NCBI taxonomy): domain Bacteria; kingdom Bacillati; phylum Actinomycetota; class Actinomycetes; order Pseudonocardiales; family Pseudonocardiaceae; genus Lentzea; species Lentzea sp. NPDC004782. The sequence goes on along the minus strand of NZ_JBEXJN010000027.1, from coordinate 122,879 downwards.
ACTCGAACGTGACATGCCCACGAGCATGCACCCGCACCGGGGCAAGATCGCAAACTTCGGTGACGGATTGTGCGCCACTTCACCCGTTTTGAACGCAACCTGTGACGGTCGAACACGTCCAGTAACAGTCGGGGTGAAATAGCGCACAATCCGTAACGGGACTAATCCTCCGGCGGCGTCCACACGTTCGACCGCGACATGCCGGCGGCGCGACCCTTGCCGGAGATCACCAACGCCATCTTCCGGGACGCCTCGTCGATCATCTCGTCGCCGAGCATCACCGCACCGCGCTTACCGCCCGCCTCGGACGTGTAGTACTCGTACGCGTCGAGGATGTTCTCGGCGTGGTCGTAGTCGTCCTGCTTCGGGCTGAAGACCTCGTTGGCCGCGTCGATCTGGCCGGGGTGCAGCACCCACTTGCCGTCGAAGCCCAGCGCCGCGGAACGACCGGCGACGCGCTTGTAGCCCTCGACGTCGCGGATCTGCAGGTAGGGGCCGTCGATGGCCTGCTTGTCGTGGGCCCGCGCGGCCATCAGGATCCGCATCAGGATGTAGTGGTAGGCGTCGCCGACGTCGTAGCCGGGCGGCTGCTCACCGACGACCAGCGACTTCATGTTGATGGACGCCATGAAGTCCGCCGGGCCGAAGATGATCGTCTCGACGCGCGGGGACGCGGTGGCGATCGCGTTGACGTTGTTCAGGCCCAGGGCGTTCTCGATCTGCGCCTCGATGCCGATCCTGCCGACCTCGTAGCCCATGGTCTTCTCGATCTGGGTGATCAGGAAGTCGAGGGCGACGATCTGCTCGGGCGTCTGGACCTTCGGCAGCATGATGCAGTCGAGGTTCGCGCCGGCGCCCTCGACGACCTCGGTGACGTCGCGGTAGGTCCACTCCGTCGTCCAGTCGTTGACGCGCACGACGCGGGCCTTCGAGCCCCAGCCGCCTTCGTTCAGGGACGCGACGATCGTCTTGCGGGCGTCCGGCTTGGCCAGCGGGGCGCAGGCGTCCTCCAGGTCCAGGAACACCTGGTCCGCCGGCAGCGTGCGCGCCTTGTCGATCATCTTCTGGCTCGAACCTGGAACCGCCAGACACGAGCGACGGGGACGCTGCTGGTCGACCACTGGAGTACCTCCTCGTACCGGCCGGTAACTATGTGCGCCACAGTGGCACGCATCATCTCCGGGCGCATATTCGCTGAGTCCCGTTTCACAAACCCTGGCAGGCTGAACCGGTGGAGATCACTCGAATCCTGGACGCGGCGCTGCGAAAGGCGGCCGCCGTGTGGATCACCTCACCCGGTCACGAACCACGCCTCGTGCACGCGCACTGGCGTGACGACGCCCTGTGGGTCATCACCGGCGGCACCGAGCAAGAGGTGCCGGGGCTGGCCGAAGGAGCCGAGGTCACCGTCACCGTGCGCTCCCCCAGCACGCATTCGCATCTCATCGACGCCCAGGCCGTCGCCCGGCTGACCGAGCCCGACGAGGAGACGGCGCAGGCGTTGAAAACCGCGCGCCTCAACACGAAACCGGAGTGGGAAGCGGTGTACTGCCTGGAGTTCAGCGCATGATCACCGTCCCGGAGGGCTTCGGCGAGGTCCTCGGCGACCGTGCGGACGAGTGGGTGGCCTCGCTGCCGAAGCTCGCCACCAAGGCGTGCTCGCGGTGGCGGCTCACCCCGGACGGGCCGTTGCTGAACGGGATGTGCGCCGTCGTGCTCCCGGTCCGGCGGGCCGACGGGCACCCGGCGGCCCTCAAGATCACCTGGGTCGGCGACGAGACCGAGAACGAACCGCTGGCGCTGCGGCTCTACGACGGCGAGGGCGCGGTCCGGCTGCTCGACCACGACGAGGAGCTCGGCGCCCTGTTGCTCGAACGCCTCGACCACACCCATTCGCTGAACGACGAACCGATCGAGAAGGCCGTCGAGGTGATCGGTTCGCTGCTGCGGCGCCATCGCGACCTCGAAGCGCCGGCGGAGGTCCGCAGGTTCGAGGGCAAGGTGCGCGAACATCCGGCGATACCGCGCAAAATGCTCGACGCCGCACGTGATGTTGCCGACACGAGGTCGATGGGCAGCACGCTGGTGAACGAGGACCTGCACTACGAGAACGTGCTGCGCGGCGACCGCGAACCGTGGTTGATGATCGACCCGAAACCGCTGTCGGGTGACCGCGAGTACAGCATGATTCCGTTGCTGTGGAACAGGTTCGAAGAGCTGGACGGTCGCAGGGGGCTGAACGACCGGTTCCTCGCGCTGTGCGACGCGGGCGAGCTCGACGTGGCGAAGGCGCGGGACTGGACATTTTATCGAGCCGTGGTGAACTGGGTGTGGTGTCTGGAGGAGAACCTGTCGGACCTGGCGGTGATCTGCGCCGAGATCGCCGGGTGGTCGATCAGAACCTGATCTAGCCTGGTTCTCGTGGTGGCTGTGAACCGGGTCTACATCGCTCAGCTGGCCGGACTCCCCGTGTTCGGCCCCGACGGCGAGCCCATCGGCAAGGCCCGCGACGTCGTGATCAGTCTTCGCATCGACCGGCAACCGCCGCGGGTGCTCGGCATGGTCGTCGAGCTGGCGACCCGCCGGCGGATCTTCGTGCCGATGCTGCGACTCACCTCGATCGAGCCGAACGCCGTGACGCTCGCGACCGGGTCGGTGAACCTGCGGCCGTTCCACCAGCGCGTCAACGAGGTCCTGGTGATCGGCGAGGTGCTCGACGCGAAGATCCGGCTGGAGGACGGCAGCACGGCGATCGTGGTGGACGCCGCGATGGAGCTGACCCGCACCCGCGACTGGCGGATGATCAAGGTGGCAGCCCGGCAGCGCACCGGCAGGTTCGGTCTCAAGGGGCCCGTGCAGGTGTGGCAGTGGGAGGACGTCGGCGGCCTGAGCGTCAACGAGCTCTCGGGCCAGCCGCAGGGCGCGCAACAGCTCGTCGCGGTGTTCGAGGGCATGCGCGCGGCGGACGTCGCGAACGCGTTGCACGAGCTGCCGCCCAAGCGCCGCTACGAGGTCGCCGACGCGCTGGACGACGAACGGCTCGCGGACGTCATCGAGGAACTGTCCGAAGAGGACCAGAAGGACGTCCTGTCGCACCTCGACGAGGAACGCGCCGCGGACATCCTGGAGGCGATGAACCCGGACGACGCGGCGGACCTGCTGGGCGAGCTGGCCGAGGGCACCAAGGACCGGCTGCTGGAGCTGATGGAACCGGAGGAGTCGGAACCGGTCCGGCGCCTGCTGGAGTACTCGTTCGACACCGCCGGCGGTCTGATGACCCCGGAACCGATCATCCTCACGCCGGACGCGACGATCGCGGAAGCGTTGGCACGAGTGCGAAATCCCGATCTGACGCCCGCGCTGGCCTCGATGGTGTTCGTGTGCCGCTCGCCGTCGGCGACCCCGACCGGCCGCTACCTCGGCTGCGTGCACATCCAACGGCTGCTGCGCGAACCGCCGTTCGACCTCGTCGCCGGCGTGGTCGACACGAGCATGGCGCGCCTGTCGCCGAACGCCTCGCTGAGCGACGTCACCCGCTACTTCGCGACGTACAACCTGGTGTGCGCCCCGGTGCTCGACGAGACCGAGCACCTGCTCGGCGCCGTCACCGTGGACGACGTGCTGGACCACCTGCTGCCGGACAACTGGCGTGAGACGGGGCTGAGCCATGCCTGAACTGCTGCCAAGGCGGCGACTCGACCAGCCGCGCGGGCCGCGGGGCTTCCGCCTGTCGATCGACCCGGACGCGTTCGGTCAGTTCTCCGAGCGGCTCGCGCGCTTCCTCGGCACGGGCAAGTTCCTGTTCTGGCAGACGCTGTTCGTCGCCGTCTGGATCGCGCTGAACCTGTTCGCGGTGTCGCTGCAGTGGGACCCGTACCCGTTCATCCTGCTGAACCTGGCGTTCTCGACCCAGGCCGCCTACGCGGCGCCGTTGATCCTGCTGGCGCAGAACCGGCAGGACGACCGGGACCGGGTGTCGCTGGAGGAGGACCGGGCGCGGGCGGCGCAGACCAAGGCGGACACGGAGTTCCTGGCCCGTGAGCTGGCGGCGTTGCGGCTCGCGGTGGGTGAGGTGGCGACGCGCGACTTCATCCGCGGTGAGCTGGAGAAGCTGGTGAAGGAGCAGAACAACGCCCGCAAGGTGCGGCCGTGAGCCGGGTCACGCGCTGATCCGGCCGCTCGCGACCAGGTCGGACAAGACCTCGTGGATCGCGGGCGCGGTCTCGGCGTGCGACCGGTACTCGTCGCGGTTCACGTAGGTCAGCTCGGCGATCTCGCTCGTGGGCCGCGGCGTGCCGAGCAGCGATGCCGTGAAGCAGGTCATGTCGACCATCGCGCCCTCACCCTCGCCGTACGCGGGGGCGACGTAGCGCTTCAGCACGGTCGGCCGCGCCAGTTCGACGCCGAGCTCTTCCCTGACCTCCCGGCGCAGGGCGTCGGCGGGTGACTCGCCCGGCTCGATCTTGCCGCCGGGGAGGTAGAAGGCCTTCTTGTTGCGTGAGCGCACAACGAGGAGGCGGCCAGCCTCGACGTGCACAAGTCCCACCACCGTGATCACGGATACACGTCGTCCGCGGCCAGGCGGTCGCAGGTGCGGCCGAACGCTTCGAGCTCACCGGGCCCGAAGCTCTCGCCGAAGTGCTCGGCGACGCCCGCCAGGTGGGTGGCGGAGGCGCTGCGCAGACGTTCGGCACCGAGCGGTGTGAGCACGGCCACGATGCCGCGCCCGTCACCGTCGGCGCGTTCGCGCCCGACCAGACCTGCCCGTTCCAGGCGGTCCACGAGGCGGGTCACGCCAGAGCGGGACAGCAGGACGGCGTCGGCCAGTTCTGTCATGCGCATGCGCATGGAAGGCGTCTCGGCCAGTTGAACCAGCACGTCGTACGCCGCGAGCGAAAGGCGCTGCTCAGCAATCAGTTCGGCCTCGAGGACCCTCGTGATCCGTGCATGCGCGCGGAGGAACGATCGCCACACCCCTAGCTCGACACGGGTGGGCAACCGGGAACTACCCGATTCCGGCACGGACGTCGATGTTACGGACAGCTCCTGCCCCGCTACGACCTGGGCCTGTGCTCGAAAGTGACCAGCCGGTAGGACAGGTGCGAACCGGACGTAGCATGGCCGGGTGACCACCACGCAGCCCCTCCCCACCGTCGAGGACGTCCGCAAGGCGCTCGCCGGTGTGCAGGACCCCGAGATCCGCCGCCCGATCACCGAGATCGGCATGGTCAAGGACGTCGAGGTGGGCGCCGACGGCGTCGTCGTGGTCGGCGTGTACCTGACCGTCGCGGGCTGCCCGATGCGGGACAAGATCACCAAGGACGTCACCGCGGCGGTGTCCGCGCTGGAGGGCGTCTCGTCCGTGCGGGTCGACCTCGACGTGATGAGCGACGCCCAGCGCACCGAGCTGCGCAAGACGTTGCGCGGCGGCACCGAGGAGCCGGTCATCCCGTTCGCCCAGCCGGGCTCGCTGACGCGCGTGTACTGCGTCGCGTCCGGCAAGGGCGGCGTCGGCAAGTCCTCGGTCACCGTGAACCTCGCCGTGGCGATGGCCGCGCGCGGGCTGTCGGTCGGCATCGTCGACGCGGACATCTACGGCCACTCGATTCCGCGCATGCTGGGCGCCGACGGTCGTCCCACCCAGGTCGAGAAGATGATCATGCCGCCGCAGGCGCACGGCGTGAAGGTCATCTCGATCGGCATGTTCACGCCGGGCAACACGCCGGTCGTGTGGCGCGGGCCGATGCTGCACCGCGCGTTGCAGCAGTTCCTCGCGGACGTGTTCTGGGGCGACCTGGACGTGCTGCTGCTCGACCTGCCGCCCGGCACCGGTGACGTGGCGATCTCCGTGGCGCAGCTGGTGCCGAACGCCGAGATCCTGGTCGTCACCACGCCGCAGCAGGCCGCCGCCGAGGTGGCCGAACGGGCCGGGTCGATCGCCCTGCAGACGCGTCAGCGGGTCGCGGGCGTCATCGAGAACATGTCGTGGCTGGAGATGCCCGACGGTTCGCGCATGGAGGTCTTCGGGTCCGGTGGCGGCGCGGCCGTCGCGGAGTCGCTGTCCAAGACCATCGGTTCCGACGTGCCGCTGCTCGGCCAGGTGCCGCTGGACCCGCGTCTGCGGGAGAACGGCGACTCGGGCACGCCGATCGTTCAGGCGGTGCCGGACTCGGCCGCCGCCCAGGTGCTCGGCGACGTCGCCAAGAAGCTGACCGTCAAGTCGCGCGGCCTGGCGGGCCGACTGCTGAACGTCTCCCCCGCAGGCCGCTAGCGGCACCGTGTTCCTGCTGGTCGGAGGCTGGCCGGGGTCGGGCAAGACGACGCTGGCGACCGCGCTCGGGCCCCGGCTCGGGCTGCCCGTGCTGACCAAGGACGACGTCAAGGAAGCCCTGGCCGACGCGCTCGGCCGGCCGGGCACGGTGAACGAGTCACAGCGGTTGGGCCGGGCAGCGGTTCTCGCGGTGCTGCGGATCGCGGGCCGCTGTCCGGGCGCGGTGCTGGACAGCACGTGGTTCGACTACACCCGGCCGCTCGTGGCCGCGTTGCCGGGCCCGGTCGTGGAGCTGCGCTGCGTCGTGCCGCGGGAAGTGGCCAGGTCGCGCTACTACGCCAGGGCCGCCGACCGCCACGCGGGCCATCTGGACCTGGAACGCGACGAGGCCGAACTGTGGGGAGAACCGGTGCGCCCGTTGGGCGTCGGCCCGCTGGTGGAGGTCGACACCACCGGGCCGGTGGACCTCCCCGCGATCGCCGCCGAAGTGCGCCGCGCGGCGGAAGCTCAGGTCGCGTCCGGGTCGTAGGGCGGGCGCTCGCCCGGTGCGAGCGGCCGCTGCTCGGGCGCGGGCGGCGTCGGCTGGGTCGGGAAGCCGTTGGTCTTGGTGACCGGCTCCGGGTCGTCGAAGAGGTGCTTGGTGACCGCGCGCCTCGGGTCGAAGTTGCGCAGCTCCCGCAGGTCCTCCAGCGGCTTGCGGAGCTGCTCGAACTCCGGGCCCATCTCCTGCTTGAGCTGCTCGCGCGCGCCCGTTGCGTACTCGCGGACCTGACGCACGGTCTTGCCCAGCCAGGCCGCGGCGGACGGCAGGCGTTCGGGTCCCAGGATGAAGAGACCCGCGACGACGATGATGAGGATCTCCACCCATCCGATGTTCTCGAACACGGGTCCCAGCCTACTTCGCTCAGTCGCTCTTCAGGGTCACGTCTAGCTTCAGTTCACGGCCCTGACGGGCGAGCACGACCTGGACCGTCTGGCCGATCTCGTGCTCGCGAACCGCGACCACCAGCTCGGCGGCGTTGCGGACCATCCGGTTGCCGACCTTGGTGATCACGTCGCCCTCCTGGATGCCCGCGGCGGCCGCGGCACCTCCGGCGGGGACGTTCTGCACCTGCGCGCCCTCCGAGGTCTCCGCGGACACGGACTTGACGTTGACGTTCATGTCCGCGTGCTTGACCTGACCGCTGCGGATCAGCTCCTGGCTGATCTTGCGGGCCTGGTTGCCGGAGATCGCGAAGCCGAGGCCGACCGAACCACCCGTCTCGGTGCGGATCGACGAGTTGATGCCGACGAGGGCTCCGCGCGAGTCGACCAGCGCACCACCGGAGTTGCCGGGGTTGATGGCCGCGTCGGTCTGGATAGCGTCGTAGGTGACCTGGGGGCCGCCGTTCTCACCCGCCGCCGTCACGGGGCGGTGCAGCGCGGAGACGATGCCCTCGGTGACGGTGTTGGACAGCTGCAGCGGCGAACCGATGGCGATCACGCTGTCGCCGACCTGGAGCTCGTCGGAGTTGCCGAACTGCAGCACGGTCGGGTTCGTGACCTCGACCTTCACGACGGCGAGGTCCGTCTTCGGGTCGCGGCCGACGACGCGGGCCTGGGCGCGCGTGCCGTCGGTGAAGACCGCGCTGAGCTTGGCGGACGAGTCCTGGGCCGCGGGAGCGACGACGTGGTCGTTGGTGAGGATGTAGCCGCCGGCCTCGATGACGACGCCGGAGCCGACGCCCGCGACGTTGGCGCCCTTGAACTCGATCGACACGACGCTGGGCGTGACGCGCTTGGCGATGTCCGAGATCGACCCGGCGGGACGCTCCTTGCCCTGCTGGACCTCGGCCAGCGTCACGGTCGAGTCGGTCAGCGGGTTGCCGGCGCGGCCGATCAGCCAGCCGACGAGGCCACCGGCGGCACCGACGAGCAGCGCGACCGCGGTCAGCAACGCGAGGGCGGTCGGCTTCACCCGGCGACCGAAGATCAGCTCCGGGACGCTGAGCTGCGGACCGGGCTCCTGCTTGCGCTCGGGCTCGCCCGGCGCGTCCTCTCCCACCGCGGGCGGACCGATCACGGCACCGGAGGCGGGGTCCCGCCACGGGTCACCGGCGGGCTTGTCGCCCCAGAACACCGGGTCGATGTCCGGGTCGGGCTCGCCGGCCGGCTGCGGCGGGCGCTGGAGAAGTTCGGACGAGCCCTGGCGACCGAACGCGGTCGCGAGCGACTCGGGCGGCGGCGGCGCGGACTGCACCTGGGGAACGGGCACGTCGCGCGTGGCGAACGCGCCGGACACCCCGTCCGGGCGGCCGAAAGCCGAGGCGTACGCGGGGTCGACCGGCGGCTGCACCAGGGGCCGTGGCCGGAGCCTGCGATGCGCTCCGTCGTCCACTCCGGAAACGGGCGTGGGCGTCTGGCCGTTGGGCGACTGCTGGCTCATCTCTCCCCGAATTTTCCGCTAGGAGTGCTGAGCTGCAGCCTGCCCGAAGAGCGGTGAAATGACTGTCAGGGGGTGGTCGCGAAGACCGCGCGGGCGTTCTGCGGCGCGGACGGCGTGGCAGGAGCGTCGCTGTCCGGCGTGGTGAACGCGAGCGCGCCGAGCAGCACGCCGCTCACCACGACCCCGGCACCCTGCCGGGCACGACGGCCGCTGAACCAGCCGTTGCTGCCCAGGGGTCTGCTGGACCCGAGCACCGGTCCGGAGCCGAACGCGGGTTTGTCGGTGCGCTGCACGGCCACGAACTGGCCGTCCTCGGTGATCGCGAGCCCGTCCGGTGCGGACGGGAGCTCGACCTCCTGCGGAATGGCCCCGAGCCGGTCGAGCAGCGACGCCGACGCCGTGGGCGCCGCCGCGGTGCGCACGGCCGCGCGCGCCTGCTGCTGGGTGTAGGTCTCGAAGGCGCAGAAGCCGCAGCGCTGGATGTGCGCGGAGGCTCGCTCGTGAGCGACCGAGGACAGCTCGCCGTCCACGAACGCGACCACGGCATCCGGCAAGAGATGCTGCTCAGGCAGGCCCCAACCACGGAGGTCGGTCATGCAGAGTCCTCCAGCAACGATTCCTGACGACGGCGTTCGAGCGCGACCTTCAGAGCCTGGCGGCCCCGGTGGATCCTGCTCCTCACGGTACCCATCTTCACCCCGAGCGTGGCGCCGATCTCCTCGTAGGAGAGGCCTTCCACGTCACACAGGACCACGGCGGCGCGGAACTCCGGCGGGAGCTCGTCCAGCGCGGCCTGCAGGTCGGGGTCGAGGTGGTTCTCGTCGTAGATCTCTTCAGGGGACAGGTCGTCACCCTCGAGGCGGTCGTTGTCCTCGGGCAGCGCCTCCATGCGCACGCGGCTGCGGCGGCGAGCCATGTCGAGGAAGAGGTTGGTGGTGATGCGGTGCAGCCACCCCTCGAAGGTGCCCGGCTTGTAGGACGCGAGCGACCGGAAGACCCGGATGAACGTCTCCTGGGTCAGGTCCTCGGCGTCGTGCTGGTTGCCGGTCAGGCGGTACGCGAGCCGGTAGACGCGGTCCGCGTGCTCGCGAACGATCTCGTCCCACGAGGGCGGCGTCCAGTCGGCCGTCTCGATGGGCGCGACGGCCTCCGGCGAACTCGACTGCGTGCGCATCAGGTGTTTCGGCACCTCCATGTGGGCCGCCCGGCGACCCTTGTGCGGCTCAACGAGCGACGGGTCCGGCTTGTTCCCGACTAGAGCCTGGCTTCTTGCCTCCGTACCCTCTCCTGCTCCCTTAAAACGATCGTGAGAGCTGCCTGAGAGCACCCTGAGAATCTCGGTTCTTGCGGCGTTCACCCGTTTTGGGCACGCGGGGCACTAGCCTGCGTACCCGTGACAGCGGAATCGGCCCTGCGGGAGTACGTCGAGCAGTACCTCCCCGAGGACGACGTGCACCTGGCAGCACGCGCACGCGGCCAGGAACTGGGCTGCGTGCCCATCGGCGCCGGCGGAGGCGCCGCACTGCGGTTCCTGGCAACCGCACTGCAGGCCCGCGCAGTCGTCGAAATCGGCACCGGCGCCGGCACGAGCGGCCTCTACCTGCTCGCCGGCATGCCCGCCTCGGGCATCCTGACCTCGATCGACGTGGCCCCCGAACACCAACGCGCCGCCCGCGAGGCCTACGCGGCGGCAGGCATCTCGCCCTCGCGCACCCGCCTGATCATGGGCAAGGCGCTGGACGTGCTGCCCCGGCTCACCGACGCGGCCTACGACCTCGTCTTCGTCGACGCCTACAAGCCCGAGTACCCGCAGTACCTCGAACACGGCGTGCGCATGCTCCGACCGGGCGGCGTCATCGCGTTCGACAACGTCCTGTGGCACGGCGCCGTCGTCGACCCCTCCAAACGGGACGAGTCGACCCAGGCGATGCGGGACATCGCGCGCCTGGTGAAGGAGGACGACCGCCTGGTGCCGGTGATCCTGCCGCTGGGCGATGGGCTGCTGGTGGCCGCGCGCAAACCCTGAGTGGGCCGATAAGAATCGACGTTGGACCACCTGAGTGATGCGGTAACAACGCATCACGGCAATTCGACATGCCCTCCGCAGGGTCGGGGATCGCCCATTCCCCGAAAGGGGCTCAGGTGAAACTGAAAACAGTGCTCGCCGCGATGACGGCTGCCTTCACACCGATCATCGGCCTCGTCACACCCGCACTGGCAGACGGCCCATGCTGGGGAAATGGCGACGAAATGGTCGACTCCGCATGCGGCAGGGACACCTACATCATCGATCCCGGAGTCCACACCGAGCTCACTCCACAGAACATCCAAGATGTCGCGAGTCACTACCACGGGCGCGAATTCGACCCCAATTTCATCTGGTACACCCAGTCGACAACGTGAAGAAGGAGGGGCTGATCCCGGTCGCGATCCTGTCCACGGCCGAGTTCAACGCGGTGACGCAGGTCGACCGGACCAGCCTCACCTTCGGGGCGACCGGCCTCGAACAGAGCCTCGTCCGCTGCGGATCACCCGGTGAGGACGTCAACGACGACGGCCGGCGCTTCGAAGGTCAGGACGACGTGAAGCTGACGGGCTGCTGACAGCGAGGCCGTCTCCAGAAGCGCACGCGGGGAGCTTTCGTGCACTCCGAGCGCACGAAAGGGCCCCGCGTGCGTCGAGCGAACTGCTAGTAGGCCCGGACGCCCTTGCCGAGGACCGTGACGCCGCCCGCGGAAACGGTGTAGCGCTCACGGTCCATCGGCGCGTCCACGCCGATCAACGCCCCGTCCGGCACCACGACGTTCTTGTCCAGAATGGCCCGTCGAACCACGGCGCCCTTCCCGATCCGAACCCCGGGCAGCAGCACCGACCCCTGCACCACGGATCCGACCTCGACGACCACATCGGACGAGATCACCGACCCGTGGATCTTTCCGGAGATGATCGAGCCCGGCCCGACCATCGAGTCCTCTGCGGACCCTCCGGCGATGAACTTGGCGGGCGGCAACGGCGGGGTGGCCGTGCGGATGGGCCACAACTGGTTGTAGAGGTTGAAGATGGGATGGACCGAAACGAGGTCCATGTGCGCGTCGTAGTAGGCGTCGATCGTCCCGACGTCACGCCAGTACCCGCGATCCCGGTCGGTGGCACCGGGAACCTCGTTGTCCTGGAAGTCGTAGACGTGGGCCTTACCGCGGTCGACCAGCATGGGGATGATGTCGCCACCCATGTCGTGGTCGGAGTCGGGGTTCAACGCGTCGCCGCGCAGGGCGTCGAGCAGCGCCTCGGTGGTGAAGACGTAGTTGCCCATCGAAGCGAAAGTTACGTCGGGGTCGTCCGGCACGTGCGGCGGCTCGGACGGCTTCTCCAGGAACCGGGTGATCTTCCCGGACGCGTCGGAATCAATGCAGCCGAAGGCCTTGGCCTCGGTGCGCGGCACGCGGATGCCGGCGACGGTCACGGCCGCGCCCGACTCGACGTGCTGCGAGATCATCTGCGACGGGTCCATCCGGTACACGTGGTCGGCACCGAAGATGACCACGTGGTCGGGCTTCTCGTCGTGGACCAGGTTCAGCGACTGGAAGATCGCGTCGGCGGATCCGGTGTACCAGCGGGGGCCCAGGCGTTGCTGGGCCGGCACCGGTGTCACGTACTGACCGAGCACATTGGACAGGCGCCACGTCGTCGAGATGTGACGGTCCAGGGAGTGCGACTTGTACTGCGTCAGCACGCAGAGCTTCGCGAGCCCCGCGTTGACCAGGTTCGACAGCACGAAGTCGACCAGCCGGTAGTTGCCCCCGAAGGGCACAGCCGGTTTCGCGCGGTCGGCCGTCAGTGGCCACAGGCGCTTGCCTTCACCACCGGCAAGCACAATTCCGAGAACGTGCGGCTGCCCCTTCACGGTATGTGACCCTATCTGTGCGATCGAGCTTCAACCAGACGCAAAGTGCTTTGTCCCAACAAGTACCGCCGTGATCTACGGTGGGGGCGTGCGAGTTGCGGTCATGACGCGGGAGTACCCACCTGAGGTCTACGGCGGCGCTGGTGTGCACGTGGGTTTCCTCGTGCCCCATCTCCGCGAGCTCGTCGACGTCGACGTGCACTGCTTCGGAGCACCCCGCGGCGACGCCATCGCGCACAACCCACCGCACAGCCTGGAGCAGGCGAACGCGGCGCTGACCACGCTCGCGGTGGATCTTGAGATGGCCGCGGCGGTCTCCACGGCGAACCTCGTGCACTCGCACACGTGGTACGCCAACATGGGCGGTCACCTGGCCAAACTCCTGCACGGCATACCCCACGTGGTGACGGCTCACTCCTTGGAGCCGCGCCGGCCGTGGAAGGCGGAGCAGCTCGGGGGCGGGTACCGGATCTCGTCGTGGGCCGAGCGGACCGCGTACGAACACGCCGACGCGATCATCGCCGTGAGCGACGGCATGCGCGCCGACGTGCTCGACGCCTACCCCGCGCTGGACCCGGCGAAGGTGCACGTGGTGCGCAACGGCATCGACTCCACGGCGTACCGCCCGGTGACGGAGACGGACGCGCTCGTCGCGTACGGCATCGATCCGGAGAAGCCGATCGTGGCGTTCGTGGGAAGGATCACCCGGCAGAAGGGCGTCGGTCATCTCGTCGCCGCCGCGCACGAGATCGACCCGAGCGCCCAGATCGTGCTGTGCGCCGGCGCTCCGGACACGCCGGAGATCGCCGAGGAGACCCGGCTGGCGGTCGAGGAGCTCGCGCGGAAGCGGTCCGGGGTCTTCTGGATCCAGAAGATGCTGCAGCCCGCCGAGGTGCGGCAGATCCTCAGCCACGCGACGGTGTTCGTCTGCCCGTCGGTCTACGAGCCGCTCGGCATCGTGAACCTGGAGGCGATGGCGTGCGGCACGGCGGTCGTCGCGAGCGACGTCGGCGGCATCCCCGAAGTGGTCGCGCACGGGGAGACCGGGCTGCTCGTGCACTACGACGAACGTGAATTGTCGACTTATCGACACGGCCTCGCCGAGGCAATAAATGAGCTTGTCTCAGATTCTGGACGGGCCCGGCGTCTCGGCGCCGCCGGACGGCAACGCGCTGAACAGGAGTTCTCCTGGTCGACGATGGCCAAGCAGACAGTAGAGGTCTACCGCAGCGTGATTTGAGTCACACACCCTCGGGGCAACCCCAAAGTGTGAACGCCGCCTTTTACCAGTAGTGACGTTGTCGTTTCATCTGGTGAGGGGCGCGAGGACTGTGCGTGGTGCGGTGCTGGGTCTGACGGTCCTCTTGGCAGTGACTGGATGCGCCACAGCCCCGAAGACACAGCAGGCGGCGGTCCAGCTGAGGGTCGACGGACTGAAGGTCGCCGACGCCTCCGACCTGCAGGCACAAGCCGAGGCCCAGTTCGCCTACACGCTGGAGTACGGCTACGTGGCACGGGCGGGCGCGGCGGCGGTCAGCTGCTGGTTCGCCAGAACGGGCGTCGAGTCCGAGGTGGACAAGCGACTCTGGTGCGGACCGGTCCAGGTGCCGGGCACCGGCGCCGGTACCGACTGGGTGCCCGTGCCGCTGAAGGAAGTCACCAAGACAGGTGACGAGGTCCATTACGAAGTGCAGTCGCCGCAGGTGCCGGAGAAGGGCAACCGCAGCACGCCGCTCGGCAAGCTCGTGCGCACCGACGGCCGGGAGTTCGACCCGTCGAAGCAGCAGGACCTCACCGCCGGCCGCGACTTCCTCGCCGTGCTGCCCGACGACGGCAAGCGCTCCAACGCCGACCTCGGGCTCGGCAACGTCGACCTCAAGCTGCGCGACGACCTGCTCAGCACCGCCGTGACCGGCTGGGCGGACCCGGACATCTGGTACACCTCGGAAGGCACCCTGAGCGCCGAACCGGGCTCACGGCTGCGCGTGATGCGGATGAAGGTCGAGAAGCTCTTCGAGACCGACAGCGGATTCCGCCGCACGAACTGGCAGGGTTTCGCCCCGCAGCCGTCCGAGCTCGCGCTGGAGGTGCCCGGCAAGCGCCAGCTGCTGCCCGCCGAACGGCTCCCGGCCAACGGCTCGGTGTTCGTCGTCTACACGGTCCCGGACCCGAAGGAAGGTGCCGAGACGCTCACCCTCGGCTCGCTCGGCGCCAAGTCGCTGGAGCAGCGGGTCGAGATCCCGTCCGGCAAGCGCGCCGACAACCCGCCGCGCGTGCTGCAGCGCGCCGCCGCTCCGGCCCACTTCACCGAGTCGACCCAGAAGCTCCGTCTCGGCGGCAACGCGATCGGCATGAAGATCACCGGCGTGCGGCTCGGCAGGCAGCGCCCGATCAAGTTCGGTGAGAGCCAGTACGACCTCGCCACCATCTCCGCACCGGACAAGGCGCTGCTGGAGGTGCGGATGGAGGCCACCGGCGACCTGCCGGACACCGCGGGTGGCAGCGTGACCAAGGACCTGATCACCGTGACGCTGCCGGACGGCTCGAAGGCCCCGCAGGTCGGTGCCCGCTACGACGGTGGCCCGCTGCCGTTCGCGGTCGTCGTCGAGATCCCGGCGGACACCCGCTCGGTCTCGGTGGGCCTGGTCGAGGGCGTGGTCGAGCTGCCGAGGATCGGCCGCACGCTGATCTCGCCGGTCGACTCGCGCGTCACCCTGGCGTTGGAGTTCTGAACCAGCATGGCGGCCAGCGCGAGCCAGCCGAGCACCACCAGCACGAGCCCGCCCCAGCCCCACTCGCCGTACGCGGTGCTGCCGGACGTGCCGCCGATGCTGCTGCCCACGTAGAACCCGCACAGGTACAGCCCGGACGCGTGGCCGCGCGCGTTGGACGGGGCGCGCGAGCCGACCCAGCTGCTCGCGACGGCGTGCGCGGCGAAGAACCCGGCCGTGACGATCGCCAGGCCCAGCGGCACCCACACCAGGCTCGCGACCGTGCCCAGCGCCACCACCCCGATGGCCACGAGCAGCGCGCGCCCGCGGCCGAGCCGGTCGGCCGTCCTGCCCGCGAACGCCGCCGCGGTGCTGCCGAACGCGTAGAACCCGAACACCAGCGACTCCAGCCACGACGGACCGGTGAGCTGGAAGCCCGCGACGTTGTAGAACGACACGAACGCGCCGACCATCAGCACGGCGACCACGTACAGCGCGAGCAGCACCGGGTCCGTGAGCGCCGCCTTCATCCCGCGCGGCGCCCGCTTCGGCGCGGCGTGGGCGCGCGGCAGGAAGAAGACCACGACGAGCGCGGCCGCGAGCCCGACCACGCCGGTGAGCAGGATCGACCCGCGCCAGCCCAGCCAGTCGACCGTCGTGCCCGACAGCAGGCGGCCGAGCATGCCGCCCACGCTGTTGCCGGCGATCATCGCGCCCATCGCGGCGCCGAGCTTCCCGCGGGGAAGCTCGTCCGCGAGGTAGGCCATCGACGCCGCGGGCACCCCGGCCGCCGCGACGCCCTGCAGCACCCGCAGGCCCAGGAAGACCTCGTAGTTCGGCGCGAACGGCAGCACGACGCCGAGCAGACCCGCGAACAGCACGCCGGCCACGATCACCGGCCGACGCCCCAGGAGTTCGGACAGCATCGCGATCGGCACGACGACCACGGCCAGCGCCAGCGTCGCGGCGGACAGCGCGAGCGACGCACCGCCCGGCCCCAACCGGTATTCCGCGGCGATCTGCGGCAGCACCGGCTGCGGTGCGTACAGCAACGCGAAACACGCGAGGCCGGAGGCGGCGACGGACGCGGTCAACCTGTTCACGCATTCGACGCTAAGCCATACGTCCAATACGGAAATGCGTCAGAATCAATTCGTGGATGAATTGGAGCTGGCCCCGAAGCTGGCGGTGCTGAAAGCGCTTGCCGCCGACGAGCACGTGACCCGTGTCGCAGAGCGCGTCGGGCTGCCGCAGCCGACGGTCAGCCGCTGGCTCGCCGAGATCGGCGAGCAGCTCGGCGCACCGGTCGTCGTGAAGACCGGCCGCCGGGTCCGGCTCACCCGCGCCGGCCGTCTCCTCGCCGACGCCGCGGCACGGTCACTGGCCGCGCTGGAACCCGGTCTGCGCGAGGTCGAGGAGGAGCTGGACCCGGAGAAGGGCCGCGTGGTGCTGGGGTTCCTGCACATGCTCGGCCGGTCGCTGGTGCCGGAACTGGTCCGCGGGTTCCGCGCCGAGCACCCGCACGTGCGGTTCGGGCTGATCCAGAACGCCCGCGCCGCCGTCGTCGAGAAGCTGCGCCAGGGCGAGATCGACCTCGCCCTGGTCGCTCCACCGCCTGAGGGTCCCGAGTTCGGGTCTGCGGTCCTCTTCGAACAGGAGCTGATCGTCGTCGTGCCGTCCACGCACCGGTTGGCCACCACGAAGTCGGTGCGGCTCAAGGACTTGGAGCACGAGGACCTGATCCTGCTGGAACACGGCTACGGCCTGCGGCAGATCACCGACGACATGTTCGCGGCCGCCGGGATCACCCCGCGCACCGCCTTCGAGAGCCAGGAGATCGAGACGGTCCGCGGCCTGGTCGCGGCGGGTCTCGGCGTCGCGCTGCTGACGCGCGCCGAGACCACACCGCCGGCGGGGCTGCGCGAACTACCGCTGACCCCGCGGGCGAGCCGCGTCTTCGGACTGGCGTGGTTGAAGGACCAGCCCCTGCCGCCCGCGGTCCGCGCGTTCCGCGAGCACGCGCTCAGCAATCACGACTTCCAGCGCTGAGTCCCCGACCACGTCCGCAGGTACGACTCGGCACCGCCGAGCATGTCCCGCACGAGCTGGTCACCACCGGCCTGGTGGATCTGCTCGATCCAGTCCGGCAGCAGGCCGACGTGCGCGCCGCCGTCGGTGTTGATGTCCCACACGCGGTCGCCGGTGCGCTGCCGGTCGACGAGCGGACCCGCCGGGTAGGTGCGGAACGGGTAGGTGACGCCGGTGCGCGGTGCCGGGTGCGAGCCCACGCCGTTGAAGTCGCTGCCGAACCCGATGCCCACGTCGTACTTGCGGCGCAACGGTTCGGCCGCGGCCGCCTGGGCGACGTAGGTGGGGGCGTCGTTCTCGTAGCCCGCCACGAAACCGCCGAGCTGGTAGACCTTCTCGGTCCACTGCGCGTCCATCCAGCTGTGGCTCGACAGGATGCCGGGGTAGTGCGCCTGGGCGGCCAAGTCCAGCGTGCGTCCGGCGGCCTTCACGCTCATGTGGTCGATCTCGATCATCATGTGCCGCTTCATCATGCCCTGCACCGCGTACTCGCCCAGCGACGTCAGGCCGCGGACGTTGCAGCGCTTCTGCTCGTCGTACGTCGGCGCGACGACGTTGGCCGGGATCAGCGCGTTCGGCCCGGCCACGCCGATCGGGTTGTCCTGCTGCGGTCCCGCGCACTTCTCGGTCTTCCACCACGTGCCGGTGCGCAGGAACTGGCCGGCGTTGAGCACGCCGCCCTGCACCCCGGAGTCGAACCTGACGCCGCACAGCGCGTTGTCGAACTTGTGGCACAGGAAGGCGCTGCGCACGCCGAGCGCGTAGACCTCGTCCAGGCCGCGGTCGATGTCGCCCTTGCCGCACAACGGGAGGTCGAGCAGCTGGCGACAGCCGAACAGCTCAGAGGTCTCGATGCCCAGCACCACCGCGAGCTTGCCCTGCTCGATCACGTCCCGTGCCTGCTCGGACGAGGTGACGATGCGGAACCAGCCCTTGCCGGGACCGCCGAACTGCCTGTCCACGAAGTCCTGCAGCTCGTAGGTCCGCTTCGCCTGCAGCCGCACCGACGTCATCTCGTCGCACGGCTTGTCCTTGAACGGGTAGATCACGCACAGGGTGGCGTTGCTGGTCAGGTCGGTGACCAGGACGCGCTGCCCGCCGCGCCACGCCCGTTCCAGCCAGGCGTAGTAGTTCTGCTGGTGCGAGACCGTCTTGTAGGACGGCCAGTCCTTGAACGTCGGCCAGCCCACCGGGTCGTGGCCGTCGAAGTCGTTCGTGACGATCGCCTCGAACAACGCGCCGATGCCCGCCGGGTAGTGCTCGGGGCAGTCCTTGAGCGCGGCCTGGGCACCCTGCTCGTCGAACTCCTCGCCGCAGATCAACCGGCCGCCGAACGCCTGGTCGGTCATCAGGTGGTTGTGCGCGTCGACGAACCCGCGCACCCGGCCCTGGCCGTCCGTGCCCTTGAAGGGCTCGCCCGTGACGTTGACCTGCGAGTCCTGCGCGGGCCGGGCCACCGGTTCCCACCAGGGCGTGCTCGCGGTGGCGGGGGTCAGCGCCGCCAGTGTCAGCGAGACGGCGAGAGCCAGGCGAAGTAACACGAGCGCTCCTCTACGACGGTGTGAAGGCGCTCACATCATGCCGTGGAACTTCGCCGTCTCGTATGGCCGATCGTAGGTACTAACGCGAATATTTTTCGGCCAGCTCGACGAGCGTCCGCGCGCCGAAGCCCGTGGCGCCCGCGACGACCTCCTCGTAGACCTTCTCCGAACGCGCGGGGCCCGCGATGTCGAGGTGCGCCCACGGCACGTCGCCCGCGAACTTCTGCAGGAACAGCGCCGCCGTGATGCCGCCGGGGCCGGGCGGGCACTGCCGGTAGTCCGCGATCTCGCTGGTGACGGCCTCGACGTGCTCCTCCAGCAGCGGCATCCGCCACCACTTCTCACCGACACCGGCACCCGCCTCGATGACGGCCGCGGCGATCTCGGCGGACGGCGTTAACACCGCGCCCGTGCGCAGGCCGAGCGACACCTTCATCGCGCCGGTCAGCGTCGCCACGTCCACGAGCAGGTCCGGCTCGAGGTTGCGCACCGCGTACGCCATCGCGTCGGCCAGCACCATGCGACCCTCGGCGTCGGTGTTCTGCACCTCGGTGGTCGCGCCGCCGTAGTGCCGCACGACGTCGCCCGGCCGGTAGGACGAGCCGGAGATGTGGTTCTCCGCACACGCCACGAGCCCCGTGATCCTGATCGGCAGCTGCCTGCGGGCCACGGCCATCAGCGCGGAGATCACCGCGCCGCCGCCCGCCATGTCGGTGCGCATCAGGTGCATGCCGTCGGCGGGCTTCACCGAGATGCCGCCGGTGTCGAACGTGATGCCCTTGCCGACGAACACCAGGTGCGGACCGGTCGTGCCGTACGTCAGCTCCAGCAACCGCGGCGGCCGGGCGCTTCCGCCACCGACCGCCAGGACGCCGCCGAAGCCCTGCTGCTGCAGCCACTTCTCGTCCCGCACGGTCGCGGACAGGCCGTCGATCCTCTCCGCGATCTTGGCGGCGGTGGTCGCGAGCCAGCGCGGGTCCTTGACGTTGGACGGGGTGTTGGCGAGGTCACGGGCCAGCGAGGTGGCGGTGGCGAGCACGTGGGCCTTCAACGCGGCCGAGGTCAGCACCTCTTCGAACCCGGTGTCACCCGTCACCAGTCGCAACGAGCCGACCCGCTTCGGGGCCTGTTCACCGGTCACCTTGAAGCGGTAGCCGCCGAGCGCGGCACCCAGCACGAACGCGCGCATCTTCTCGGCGTCGAAGTCCGGGGTCAGCAGCACATCGGCGGTCTTGGGGGCGTCCTCGCCGCTCAACGCGCGCACCAGGGCCGCACCGGCCGTGCGGTAGTCGCTGTGGGTGCCGGTGCCGACACCGAGCGTCCAGGTCTCGTCGTGGCGGACGGTCTCACCGGCCTTGCCCGTGAGGTCGGAGACGTCGATGCCGTCGCCACCCGGCCCGAGCACCGGTCCGGTGGACGCGAGCACGACCGCCGGAACGTCGCGGCGCGAGGTGGTGGCCACCTCGACGTCCACGAGCTTGGTCGGCACTGACGGAACCGTCGACCCCACGACTGACCCTCCCCTGACGCATTTACGACCGTTCAGTCTTCACCACGGTCGAACGAAGCGATGCCCCGGCCTCCACTGTGGAACACAGCGGAAACCGGGGCTCGGTGCTTCTCGTGCTCCTCGCCGGGTGCCTCAGCCGGCGGCGGCCTTCAGCGCGTCGCCCAAGGCGCTGGCCTCGTCCGCCGACATCTCGACGACAAGGCGCCCACCACCCTCGAGCGGCACGCGCATGACGATGCCGCGTCCCTCCTTGGTGACCTCGAGGGGACCGTCGCCGGTCCGGGGCTTCATGGCCGCCATCGCGTGCTCCCTCCGTCAACATCTTCCCCGTCCGGCCAGGCCGGATCTGCTCCATTCTCCCCTATCGCGACTCAGGGGCGAAACCGAACCGATCTTTTGGCGAGTTCGGGTGACATTTGTTGATCTTGTTTTCATCCTGATCAGTACCCGTTTTCACGACAAGACAACACTTTCGGCGGTGGCGGACTCGGCGTGGAAGACTGTGCCGGGTGCGAGCCCGTTCCGCGCTCTTCGACGTCTACGGCGGCCACCTGCGCGAACGCGGTGGCGCCGCCACCATCGCCGCCCTCGTCCGGCTGCTGGAGCCCCTGGGATTCGCCGCACCGGCCGTGCGCACCGCTGTTTCCCGGACGGTGCGGCAGGGCTGGCTGCAGCCGACCAGGCTGCCCGACGGCCCGGGTTACGCGATGACACCTCGCGGGGAACGGAGGCTCGACGAGGCCGCGGCCCGCATCTACCGCACCCGGCCGTCCACCTGGGACGGTCGCTGGCACGTGGTGGTGCTGGAGGAGATGCCCGGCCGCGACTCGCGCGACCACCTGGCCTCGGAGCTGCAGCTGCTCGGCTACGGCGCGCTCGGCCCTGTGACGTGGATCGCGCCGCGGCCGTCGCCGGAGCTGGCCGACGTGCTGGCCGCGGAAGAGGTGTCCGCACGAACTTTTCACGGTTCACACGACGGTCCGGACGTCGAGCTGGCCGCGAAGGCCTGGGACCTGGCCGAACTGGGACGCGACTACGCCGCCTTCGTCGCGCACTGGCGGCCGCAGGTGTCCGTTGTGGACGAAACCGACGACTCTGCGGCGTTCGCCGCGTCACAGCAGCTGCTGCACGCGTGGCGGAAGTTCCTGTTCCGCGATCCCGGTCTTCCTGCTGAACTGTTGCCACCGGACTGGCCGGGGCACGCGGCAGCGTCGTTCTTCGACGAACAGACACTGCGGCTGGCACCGGGCACGAGTCGGTTCGTCGACGAGTGCCTGCGGCCCGTTCGCAACGTTTCCACTGCTTGATGGAGGTTCAGTGTCCGAGCTCCTCGTCGACGACGCCGATGGTGTGCGCACGTTCACGTTCAACCGCCCCGAGTCGTTCAACGCCTTCACCATCGCGCTGAAGGAGTCGTTCCTCGCGGCGCTGAAGGACGCGGCGGCCGACGAGTCGGTGCGCGCGGTGGTGATCACGGGTGCGGGCCGGGCGTTCTGCGCGGGCCAGGACCTCAAGGAGCACATCGGGTTGCTGCAGGCCGGTGATCCCGCGCCGCTGCAGACCGTGGAGAAGCACTACAACCCCATCGTGCGCGAGCTGATCGGCATGCCGAAGCCGGTGATCGCCGCGGTCAACGGCAGCGCGGCCGGTGCGGGCGCGTCCTTCGCCTACGCCTCGGACCTGCGCATCGCGGGCAGGTCGGCGAAGTTCCTGATGGCGTTCGCGAACGTCGGTCTCACCGCGGACTCCGGCGCGTCGTGGACGTTGCCGCGGCTGATCGGGCACGGCCGCGCGATGGAGATGATGCTGCTCGCGCAGCCGGTCGGCGCCGAGGAGGCGTTGCGGATCGGCATGGTCAACCAGGTCGTGCCGGACGAGGAGCTGCAGGAGACCGCGCACCTGCTGGCCGCCAAGCTCGCCAAGGGCCCGACGACCGCGTACGCGAAGATCAAGGAAGCGCTGGCCGCGGCCGCCGACGGCACGCTGGAAGACGCGCTGGAAGCCGAACGCCGCACCCAGGCCGACTGCGGCGCCACGGAGGACCACCGCGAGGCGGTCGACGCCTTCGTCAACAAGCGCGCCCCGAAGTTCACCGGCCGCTAACCCGGCCCGCTTCGAGCTTGATGAACGGCGCTTTTGTCCACCTCAAGTGGACAAAAGCGCCGTTCATCGTTTTACCGAGGCGCGGAAGCAGGTTGCGATGTGGTCGTCGACCATGCCGGTGGCCTGCATGAGCGCGTAGCACGTGGTGGGGCCGAGGAACTTGAAGCCGCGGCGCTTCAGCTCCTTGGCCATCGCCTTGGACTCCGCGGTGATCGCCGGCACGTCCGCGATCGTCGCGGGCCGCACGTGGTCGGCGGGTGCGAACGACCACAGCAGCTCGTCGAGGTCGATGCCCTCGGAGACGATCACGCGCGCGTTGTGGATCGCCGCGTCGATCTTCATCCGGTTGCGGACGATGCCCGCGTCGGCCATCAGCCTTTCCACGTCGGCGGGCCCGAACTGCGCGACCAGCTCGGGATCGAAGTCGCAGAAGGCCGCGCGGAACGCGGGACGCTTGCGCAGGATCGTGATCCAC
This sequence comes from Lentzea sp. NPDC004782, assembly GCF_040609115.1. Taxonomy (NCBI): domain Bacteria; kingdom Bacillati; phylum Actinomycetota; class Actinomycetes; order Pseudonocardiales; family Pseudonocardiaceae; genus Lentzea; species Lentzea sp. NPDC004782. The sequence goes on along the minus strand of NZ_JBEXJN010000027.1, from coordinate 99,851 downwards.
GACAGTCCGGACTGGAACGCCTCCAACGACATCCGCTCGTACAGGGCCTCGGTGCCGTGCAGCTCCACGCCCCACTCGGTGTCGTGGTAGTCGACGTAGTCCGGCGTGGAGTCACCCCACGGGCAACGGACGATCACCGGTACTCCTCCGCGAACCGGGCGAACCGCTGCAGCGATCGGCGCAGCATCAGCACGAAGAGCGGCTTCACCACCGGGAAGAAGAACGGCACGTCGAGGCGTTCCGTCCACACGAAACGACTGCCGCGCACGGCGAACACACCGGTGCCGCGCACAACGCGCCCGAGGTGGAGAACCTCGACGGCGTGCGGCGGGTCCCAGCGCGTGATCCGCATGCGGTCCGAGACGCCGAACGTGACCGCGTCGATCTCGCTGCCGACCGACTGCCCGTCTCCGGCCACGACCGACACGCGGGTGCCGAACACCCACTCGGACTGGCGTTCCCAGTCGGTCATCGCGCGGAAGATCGTGTCGGGCGGAGCGGCCACCTGGACCATCAGCTCAAGCTCGGTCACTGCTCTCCAGTTCCTCCACGCGCGCCCGCAGCGTCTCGACCTCGGTCGCGAGCCGCTGCAACGCCCAGTCGACCTCACTCATCTTGTAGCCGCGGAACACCTGCTGGAACTTCAGCTCGCGGACGTCCTCCGCGGTGATGTCGTCCGACGGCAGCCGCGTCGGCGAGGCGCCGGGCGGCAACGGGGCGAGCTCCTCGCCGCGCCCGAACACCAACGCCGCGAGCAGGAACACCACTGCCGCGACGGCCACCATCACGATCAGGTAGATCAGGGCGTTGGTCACACGACGATCGTGGCACAGCTCAGGCAGCGGCGAGCGAGCAGACCGAGCCGGACGATCACGGCCCACGTCGCGAAGCTCGCGACGCTCATCGGGAACGACTGCACGAGCCGTTGCGGATCCAGGCCCCAGGTCGCGCCGAGGATGGCCACGTTGCCCAGCACCACGACCAGCAGCGACAACAACGCGACCGACGCCGCGAGCCTGGCGAGCAGCTGCGCGTCGAACCGGCGGGCCAGCACGCGGCCCAGGACGAGCGCCACCAGCGCGATGCCCGCGGAAACCCCGCTGGTCATGTCGTTGGCCTTGGCGACCCACATGTACCAGGACGGCACCGGGCCGCCGAAGTCCTGCCACGGCCCGATGAAGTACATCCGGCCCATCTCCCACAACGCGTGCATCACGGGCAGCACCACGGCGAGCAACGCCAGCGTGCGCGCGCCGTACGCGACGGCCAGCTCCGCCTGGTACTCCCCGGCGATCTCGCGGACCGGGCCGAACTCCTCGACGGCCTTGCGCTGCGCGGCCTCCTCGTCGAGACCGCGGTCGAGGTGGGCCTCGACGGCGTCGCTGAGGCTGTCGCGGGTCTCGGTGAGCAGGTCGCGCACCTGCCTGCGGGAACCCTGCAACCGCGACCCGAGGTCCGTCACGTAGTCGTCGATCAGGCCTGTGCCCACTTGCCGTCACCTCCCAGCACGCCGTCGATGACCGACGTGAACTCGCGCCACGCGCTGCGCTCGGCGCGCAGCGCCCGTTGACCGGCCGAGGTCAGCTTGTACGTGCGGCGCTTGCGCCCGCCGACCGTGCTCCAGTCGCTGACCACGTGCCCGGCGCGCTCCAGCCGTCGCAACGCCGGGTAGACCGTGCCGGTCGGCAGGTCGAGCGCGCCGCCGCTGCCCAGCTGCAACGCCTCGATGATCGCGTATCCGTGCAGCTCCCGGCCGTCGAGCGTGGCCAGCAGCAACGCGTCCAGGTGGCCACGCAGCGCATCGGGCTTCATGAGTAGTCACTCTACTCATGCCGGCGCATCGGGGGAGCCCTGAGATCTCCCCCATATCTCGTCGAAACGGTCGATGAGTAGCTGGGCTACATATAGCCTCCCTACTCATGAACGCCTCCGACCTCGCCCGCGTCCAGTTCGCGACGACGACCTCGTTCCACTTCCTGTTCGTGCTGCTCACGCTCGGGCTGGTGACCCTGCTCGCGATCATGCAGACCCGGTTCACGCTGACCAGAGCACCGGTGCACGAGCGGATGACCAGGTTCTGGGGCCGGATCTACGTGATCAACTACGCGCTGGGGATCGCCACCGGGATCGTGATGGAGTTCCAGTTCGGGCTGAACTGGTCAGGCCTCGCGACCTACGCCGGCGACGTGTTCGGGGCGCCGCTCGCGCTGGAGACGCTGGTCGCGTTCTTCCTGGAGTCCACGTTCCTGGGGCTGTGGATCTTCGGCTGGGGGCGGCTCAACCGCTGGGTGCACCTGGCGTTGCTGTACCTGACCGCATTGACCGCCTACGCGTCCGCGTTCTGGATCATGGCGGCGAACGGGTTCCTGCAGCACCCCGTCGGTTACCGCGTCGACGGGAACGTGTTGCGGCTGGAGGACTTCTCGGCACTGCTGAGCAACCCGACGTTCGGGACCGCGTTGATGCACGTGGTGTTCGCCTCCCTCACGGTCGGCGGGGTGTTCCTGACCGGCGTGTCGGCGTACCACTTCATCAAGCGCACCACCGAGATGGACTTCTTCCGACGGTCGCTGCGAATGGGCGTGATCACGACCGCGCTGGCCACTCCCGCGCTGGTCGGGGCCGGCTTCGCGCAGTTCCCGATCCTCAAGGAGTTCCAGCCCGGCAAGCTCGCGGCCGGACCGGGCCCCGCACTCGGGTTCATGATCATGATCGGGATGACGCTGACGACGGTCAGCTGGCTCACGCTGCCGCTGCTGGTCAAGGATCTGGTCATCCGGATGCGCTTTCCGTTGTACCTCATGGTGATCGGGATTCCACTGCCCTTCGTCGCGGCGATCCTCGGGTGGGTGTTCCGCGAGGTCGGCCGGCAGCCGTGGCTGGTCTACGGGCTGCTGCGCACCGACGAGGCGGTGTCGCATGTGGACTCGTCGCAGATCCTGTTGTCGCTGGTCGTTTTCTCGTCCCTGTTCGTGCTGCTGGCGTGCGTCGACTGGGCGTTGATCGCACGTGCGGTCCGCCGCGGCCCTGACGTCACGCCCGCGCCTGTTTCGCCACTGGTGGTGACGCTGTGATGGAAATGCTCTGGCTGGTCGTGCTCGGTGTGCTCGTCGTCGGCTACTTCGCGTTGGCGGGCTTCGACTACGGCACGGGGTTGCTGCTGCCGTTCCGGCGCCGCGACGAGACGCTGGGCCGGATGACACCGTTCTTCCTGGGCAACGAGGTGTGGCTGGTGGCCGCGATCGGGGTGCTGTTCGCGGCGTTCCCGCGGCTGGAGGGCGAGCTGCTGTCCGGGGCGCATTCGGTGTTCACGCTGGTGCTGGCCGGGTTGGTGCTGTTCATGGCGGCCGTGCAGCTGCGGTTGTGGTCGTGGCTGGTGTTCACGGGAGCGCTGACGGTCTCCGTCGGCTGGGGCCTGTTCCTGGCGCACCTGCTCAACGCGCCGTGGCCGGTCGCGCTGGTGATGCCGGTGCTGTTCGCCTCGCACGGCTGGGTGTTCCAGACCCGGCGGTGGACGCTGTTCCCGTTGACCGGACTGCTCTGCGCACTGCCGATCCCGCTCGCGTTCAGCTCGATCGACGTCAACGGGCTGATGGCGCACGCGAACACGCTCGGCCTGCTCGCGTGGGTCGCGATCCCGATCATCCCGCTGGTGGTGTTGGTGCAGTGGTCGATCGTCGCCATCTCCTCGCGCTGATCCCGGTCCCGTTCCTGGTGCTCGCCCAGGCCGAACTGCTGGCGTCGGTGCTGAGCGGCGGATCCGGTTTTCTCCTGCTGTGCCTGGTGGTCGGCCTGCGGGTGCTGGTGTGGTGGGTGCACCGGGCGACGGCGCATCGTGCCGCCGAACGAACCCGAGCACGACTGCGCGAGGCCTTCCTGCGCAATCCGGGAACCAGGGCGGGCGAGGTCGCGACGCTGGTGACCCGCGGCGTGCACGACGTGACGCCGTACGTCGTCGGGTATCTGCCGCAACAGGTTCTGGCCGTGGTCGTCCCCGTCGCGGTGGTCATCAGGCTGGCGTTCGCCGACCTGACGGCAGCGCTGACGATCCTGCTGACGCTGCCGTTGGTCCCGATCTTCGGTGCCCTGGTCGGCGCGCACACCCGTGAGCGGACGGCTCGCCAGTGGGACGCGCTCGCCACGCTCGGCGGGCACTTCCTGGACGTGGTCAAGGGCATCGGCACGCTGCGGGCGTTCGGGCGGGCACAGGCGCAGTCCACGACGGTCCGCAAGCTCGCCGCGCAGCACGTGGCCGAGACGATGTCGGCGCTGCGGGTGGCGTTCCTGTCGGCGTTCGTGCTCGAACTGGTGGCCACGATGTCGGTCGCGACGGTCGCGGTGCCGGTCGGGCTGAGGCTGCTGACCGGCGGAGTGCCGCTGCACACGGCGTTGCTCGTGCTTTTCCTCGCACCGGAAGCGTTTCTGCCGTTGCGTGCGGCCGGGGCGCAGTACCACGCGAGCGCTCAGGGCCGTGAGGTGCTCGCGAAGGTGCCGCCGCACACCAGCGCCACCGGTGTCGAGCCGCCGGACCTCGCCCACGCCGACATCGTGTTCGAGGACGTGACCGTGCGCAGCCTCAGGAACTTCTCGCTGCACATCGAACCGGGCGAGCGCATCGCGCTGGTCGGGCCGAGCGGTGCGGGCAAGAGCACGGTGCTGGGATTGCTGCTGGGGTTCGTGCGACCGGACGCCGGCCGGGTGCTGGTCGGTGGCGTCGACCTGCGCGAGATCGACCGCACGGCCTGGCTGGAGGCGCTGGCGTGGGTGCCGCAACGACCGACGCTCGTGCCCGCGAACCTGTCGTCCGGTGAGCAGCAACGGGTCGCGCTGGCCAGGGCGCTGGACCGGCGCCACGCCGGGTTGTTCCTGCTGGACGAACCGACCGCGCACCTCGACGCGGAGACGGAAGCGCTGGTGCTCCAGGCGGCGCGCGACTTCACGAAGGGCCGGACCGCGGTGATCGTGGCGCACCGGCCGACGCTGCTGAACGAGGTGAACAGGGTGGTCCAGGTATGAGACTCGCCATCTTCGTCGGCGTCCTCGCCGAACTGGCCGGCGCCGGCCTCACCGCGACGGCGACCTGGTTGATCATGCGGGCCGCCGAGCACCCGCCGATGCAGGCCCTGACCGTGGCGATCGTCGCGGTCCGCACGCTCGCGCTGGCCAAGGGCGCGCTGCGCTACCTCGAACGCCTGACCAGCCACAAAGCCGTGCTCAGCGAGGCCGTCGAGCTGCGCGGCCGGGTCTACGACGACCTGGCCGGCCGCAGGCACGTCCCGTCCGGCACGGCGCTGACCCGCATCGTCACCAACGTCGACCAGCACCTCGACACCAAGCTGCGCGCCACCTTGCCGTGGATCACCGCGGCCGTGGTGAGCGCAGTGGCGGCGGTCTTCTCACTCCCGCTCGCGATCGGGTTGCTGATCAACGTCGCACTGCTCCCGTGGCTCGCCATCCGCAAACCGGAAGACCTCACACCGTTGCGCGCCAAGCTGACCGAACAAACCACGGAACTGGTGCACAGCAAAGAAGAACTGATCGCCTATGGCCTGTTCGACGAAAAGCTCTCCGCAGCGACCGAGACCGCGAAGGCGTTGTCCCGCAAGGAACGCACCCGCGACCTGACCCCGCTCGCGATCGCCGTCCAGTTCGGCACGGCACTGCTCATGCTCACCCAGCACGAACCGGCCTGGCTGATCACGGCCGCGATCGCGACCTTCGAGATCACCGTCCCGCTCGCCGCCCTCACCAGGCCGGCCCCTGAACCGACCGGCGAACCCGAACCGGCCCATGTGCCGAAACCTCCAGTGCTACAAGGCAAAACAGCGATCGTCGGCCCCAGCGGCATCGGCAAGACCACCCTGCTCAACGCCATCGCTCACCGGTTGGAACCGAGCAAGGGCGCACTCGCCGACGCACACGTCTTCCACACCACGGTCCGCACGAACGTCCTGCTGGCCAAACCCGATGCCACCCAGGAGGAACTCGACCGGGCGGCCGAGATCACCGAGCTGGACCTCGACTGGGACCGGGTCGTCGGCGAACGCGGCGGGGAGATCTCCGGCGGTCAACGTCAGCGCCTGATCCTCACCAGGTCAGTGCTGGCCAACCCGGAGGTCCTGCTGCTGGACGAGCCGACGGAAGGACTCGACCCCGAGCAGGCCGACCGCGTGTTGCAGAAGGTCCTGGACAACTGCCAGGGCACCGCACTGGTCGTCACCCACCGCGAAGAGCAGCTAGCGCTCTTCGACCACGTGCACCATCGGGGGCCGGTCCGCGACGAGCACGTCGGTCGAGTCGGGTAGCCACTCGCCGTCGACCTGCACGAACTGCGTCAGCGGTCCGGAGTCGAAATCGACCTGACAGCGAGCCAGGGCCGTGCCCATGATCTGCGACGACATCACGCCGAGCTGCAGCAACGACCGGTTGCGGTGCTTGCGCACGCCCAGGTTCACCTGAGCCAGCGCGGACAGCCCGTAGATCCGGTGCGCGTCCAGCAGCAACCCGATCTCCACTCCGTACCCGGCCGCGAACGGCACCGACTCCAAAAAGGACCGGGTGGCCGCGTACTCGCCGCCGAGCGGTTGCACCACACCGGAGAGCTCCGGCCGCAGCGTGTTCAGCAGCGGTCGCGCCACCAGTTCGGTGACCCGCCCGCCACCGGAGCTCTCCAACCGCAACGGCCGCCGGTAGAAGCCCTTGACCAGGTGCACGTCCGGAACGTCGAGCAGCGGCCCGAGCAACGCCGTGACGAACGCGGTCTCCGGCTCCACCAGGTCGGAGTCGAGGAACACGATCAGGTCACCGGAGGTCGCGGCGAGCGACCGCCACAGCACCTCGCCCTTGCCGGGCAACGGTTCCAGCCACGGCACGACGTCCTCGCGCCGCACCACCCGCGCCCCGGCGGCCGAGGCGACGTCGGCGGTGCGGTCGGTGGACCCGGAGTCCATCACCACCAGCTCGTCGACGAGCGTGCCGAGCAACGGCCGGACGACACCGACGACGTCGCCGACGGTCTCCTCCTCGTTCAACGCGGGCAGCACGACGGAAACGGTCCGGCCGCGCTTCGACGCCACCAGTTCGCCGACCGTCCACGTGGGCTGCTGCCAGGTGTGCGTGGCGAACCAGGCTTCGACGGAGGGCAGCATCAGGCGAGCGCCCGCACGGCTCGGGCCGGCGGACGGGTTCCCGTCACGCTCGCGACCATCTCCACGACCTTCCTCGCCTGCCGCACGTCGGACGCACGAATGGCGCGCACTCCGGACATCGCGGCCACTGTCGCAGTCGCCAGGGTGAAATCCTCATCCCCTGGGGGAATCGTCACCACGTCCAACGTTTCGGTGAGCGACGACAATTCCAGCTCACCGTCGAATTCCACGACATCCGCGCCGTCAGCAATGGTCTGGCCCAGAGCGTCCGCGCTGGTCAGATGCGCAACGACCAGCACGCGATCTTTCGGCAGCTCAGTGACGCGGAATCGGTTCATGCCACTCAGCGTAAAACAGTGAGCTGGCTCACACGTCTTGCTACCGACGAGTAGCCCTCTGCTTTACTCCTCAGTAACAACCCTGTGTGATCTACGTCATGGTCAAGGAGGACCAGCGTGCGACGATCACTTGTTCTGGTACTGGTACTCCTCACATCCCTGCTCGGTGCTCCGGCCGCCGTCGCGGCGCCCGGACACCGGATCTCCTACGAGTCGATCTCCGGCGTCGGCGGCACCACCCTGAAGGCCTTCGTCGTCGAACCGACCGGACAGGGCGACGGCCCCTTCCCGTTGCTCGTCATGCCGTCCAGCTGGGCGGTGCCGAACATCGAGTACGTCGGCGCGGCGGCCAAGCTCGCCAAGGAATCCGGTTACGTCGTGGTCAGCTACACCAGCCGCGGCTTCTGGGACTCCGGCGGCGAGATCGACATGGCCGGTCCGGACACCGTCGGTGACGTCAGCAAAGTCATCGACTGGGCCATCGCCAACGCCCACGCCGACGGCACCGAGGTCGGCGCCGCCGGGATCTCCTACGGCGCCGGGCAGTCGTTGCTGGCGGCGGCCAACGACAGGCGGATCAAGGCCGTGGCCGCGCTGAGCACGTGGACCGACCTGGCCCGCTCGCTCTACCCGAACAGCACCGTGAACAAGCAGGCCGTCGACGTGCTGCTCGCCGCGGGACACGTCACCGGACGTCCCGGTCCCGTGCTCGACGAGGCCGAGGACGCCTACCACGACGGCAGGTTCTCCGAAGTCCTGCCGATCTCCGCGGGCCGCTCGGCCGCCTCGAAGATCGCGCAGATCAACACCAACGGCACCGCGGTGCTGCTCGGCAACGCCTGGAACGACGGCGTCTTCGCGCCGGGCCAGGTCGCGGACTTCTACGCGAAGCTGACCGGTCCCAAGCGGCTCATGCTCTCGCCGGGTGACCACGCCACCGCCGAGCTCTTCGGCGCGGCCGGGCTGCCCAACGAGATCTGGGAGTCGGTCGGCCGCTGGTTCGACCGCTACGTCAAGGGCACGGCCAACGGCATCGACACCGAACAACCGGTGCAGCTCAAGCCCAACAACGGCGGCACGTGGCGGACGTTCGGCGCGTGGCCGTCCAGCGCGGGCGACACGATGCAGCTCGACGGCAAGAAGATCCACGCCGGTTGGAACACCGTGGCCGACAGCGGCACGATCCTGCTCTCCGGCGCACTGCAAGGGTTCCTGAACATCCCGACCGGGGTCTCGCTGCCGTTCGTCGACCGCAATCTCGCGGGCGTGTGGAACGGACCGCAGTACCCGAACGGCGCAACGCTCGCGGGCACGCCGAAGCTCCGGCTGACCGTGACGCCGAGCGCGGAGATCACCACGTTGTTCGCCTACCTGTACGAGGTCGGGCCGCTCGGCCTGGGCTCGCTGATCACGCACGAACCGATGAAGGTGACGGGTGCGGGCCGCACGCAGACGCTCGACGTGGAACTGGAGCCGACCGTGTGGAACATCGGTGCCGGTGACCGGATCGCACTGGTGATCGACACGGTCGACCCGCGCTATGTCACGGAATCGACACGCGGCTCCACCGTCACGTTCGGACCGTCGAGCTTGACGGTGCCGAAGGCGTAAGAATGTCCGGGTGGACTTCACCCGGCAGCAGGTGCTCTTCCACCGGATCCACCAGCACGAGCTGGACCGGCGGGTCGCGGACGCGGCCGAGCTGGCGGTGTTCTCCCTGGGCGTCCAGGACAACACCTCCGGCTCGGCCCTGCTGAGCCTCGCCGCGCGGCTGCACGATCCCTCGGTGGACGAGTTCACCGTCACCTGGTCCGTACGAGGCGCTCCCCACCTGCACCGCGCCGGTGAGCTGAAGGCGTTCGCCCGTGCGCTGTGGCCGTGGAGCGACGCCGACGCACGAGCGCGTGCCGCGCGTCCCAAGGTCGACGACATGGTGGGGTCGTTGCGGCACATCGCCACCGCGATGCGGTCGATCGTCACCAAGCCGATGACCAAGGGCGACGTCAGCAAGGCGCTGACCCCGTTGGCACCCAAGCAGACCGTCGAACCGTGCCGCGGCTGCGGAACCGAGCACGTCAGCGACCCGATCTTCCGCCTCGGCGCGCTCCCGGCCGGTCTCCGGATCATCCCCGAGGAGAAGACCGTGACGTTCGAACGGATCCACGGCTGGCCGGGCGTGCCGCGCAAGACCGCCGGTTTCCACGAGCTGGTGCACCGGTACCTGAGCCTGCACGGACCGGCCGGACCGTCCGAAGTGGCCAGTTACTTCGGCACGACCACCCGCGAGGTCAAGAAGCGGTGGCCGGCCGAAGGCCTGGTCGAGGTGACCGTCGAGGGCCAGAAGGCGTGGCTGCCGGAGGACGTGGAGGTCGTCGACGCCGAACCGCCGGACGTGCGGTTGCTGCCGCCCACCGACCCGTACCTGCAGGCACGTGACCGGGACCTGCTGCTGCCGGACAAGGCGGCGCAGAAGGACGTCTTCCGCATCCTCGGCCGGCGCGGGGCGATCCTGGTGGACGGCGAGATCGCGGGCTCCTGGCAGGGCAGGGTGGTCTCCGGCAAGCGGTTCGAGGTGACGGCCACGCCGTACCGCCCGTTGCCGGATCTCCTGCCGGAGGCCCAGATCCTGGCTCAGGCCAAGGGACTAGCCGACGCAAGCGTCAAGAGCAACTGACACGTCGTCGGTCACCACGAGCGACCTCAACGCGGCGTGCGAGACGAAACCCTTGTCCCGCAACTCGGTCAGCCACTCGACGAGTCCCTTGTAGTGGTTGTCCACGTCCAGCAGCACGACCGGCTTGGCGTGCATGCCCAGCACGTGCGACGTCCACACCTCGAAGAACTCCTCGGCTGTCCCGATGCCGCCGGGCAGGGTGAGGAACGCGTCCGCCTTGTCGTCCATCATCTTCTTGCGCTCGCGCATGGTGTCGACCACGTGCAGCTCGGTCGACTCCCGGTCGGCGATCTCCCTGGTGGCGAGCCCCTTGGGGATCACCCCGTAGGTGTGCGCCCCACCGGCACGGGCTTCCCGTGCCACCGCACCCATCATCGACGTCTGCCCGCCGCCCCACACGAGGTTCCAGCCGCGTGCCGCGATCTGGCGCCCCACCTCGGCGGCGAGGTCGATGTAGCTCTGCGGAACGGTCGACAGGCTGCCGCAGTACACAGCTACGTACATCAGTGCGCGTCCGCCCATGCCTGGTGCGCGTCCTTGACCACGCGCACCGCGTCTTCGATGTCGTCGGTGAGGTGCAGCAGCGCGAGGTCCTTCTCGCCCACCTTGCCGCCCTCCAGCACCGAGTTCTTGATCCAGTCGTAGAGGCCCTGCCAGTAGTGCGTGCCGAACAGCACGACCGGGAACTTCGTGACCTTCTTCGTCTGCACCAGCGTCAGCGCCTCGAACAGCTCGTCGAGCGTGCCGAACCCACCCGGCAGGCAGATGAAGGCCTGCGAGTACTTGATGAACATCGTCTTGCGCACGAAGAAGTAGCGGAAGTTCACGCCGAGGTCGACCCACGGGTTGAGCCCCTGCTCGAACGGCAGCTCGATGCCGAGCCCGATCGAGAACCCGCCGGCCTCCGAGCACCCGCGGTTGACCGCCTCCATCGCACCCGGCCCGCCACCGGTGATCGCCGCGAACCCGGCCTGGGCCAGCGCCGCGCCGAGGTCGCGCCCGATCTGGTACTCGGGGTGGTCCCTGCCGGTGCGGGCGGAACCGAACACCGTCACCGCGCTGGGCACCTCGGCGAGCGCCCCGAACCCCTCGACGAACTCGGCCTGGATCCGCAGCACCCGCCACGGATCCGTGTGCACCCAGTCAGAAGGCCCGCGCGAGTCCAGCAGGCGTTGGTCAGTGGTGGTGAGCTCGTCCCGGCGTCCTCTGCGCAGCACGACCGGCCCGCGCATCTTCTCCTGGGGACGCTCGTCCACCACGCCGTTCTTGTCTTCCGTCATCACTGAGATGGTAGTGATCAGGCAAGCAGAAATCGCTTAAGCACGTCGAAACAACCGGTGATCTGACGGACCGGGACGTGCTCCTCCTGCGTGTGCGCGAGCGTCGGATCACCCGGTCCGAAGTTGACGGCGGGCATGCCGAGCGCCGCGAACCGCGCCACGTCCGTCCACCCGAGCTTGGCCACCGGCGTACCTCCCGCGGCCTGCACGAGCTCCTGCGCGGCGGGCGCGTTCAGTCCGGGCAGCGCGCCGGCGGCGAAGTCCGTGACGGTGACGTCGAAGCCCTCGAAGACCTCGCGCAGGTGCTGTTCAGCCTGTGCCACCGTGCGATCCGGCGCGAACCGGTGGTTGACGGTCAGCACCGCCTCGTCCGGCACCACGTTGCCCGCGACGCCACCGCTGATCTTCACGGCCTGCAGGCCCTCGTGGTAGCGGCAGCCGTCGATCTCGGGCTGACGCGGTTCGTAGGTCTCCAGCCTGCGCAACGCCTCGCCCATGCCGTGGATGGCGTTGCGGCCCATCCACGCCCTGGCGGTGTGGGCGCGCTTTCCGGTGGTCCTGATCTCGATCCGCATCGTGCCCTGGCACCCGGCCTCGACCGTGCCGTTGGACGGTTCGCACACGATCGCGAGGTCGCCCAGCAGCCAGTCCCTGAGCTCGCGCTCGATCCGGGTGAGCCCGTTGCGTTCGGCCTCGATCTCCTCGCAGTCGTAGAAGACGAACGTCAGGTCGTGGCGCGCGTTCTGGCTGAGGGCCGCGATCGCGAGCATGACCGCGTCGCCGCCCTTCATGTCGACCGTGCCGCAACCGTGCAGGATCTCGCCCTCGCGGCGGCTGGGGAAGTTCTGGTTGACGGGCACGGTGTCCAGGTGCCCGGCCAGCACCACGCGGCGCTGCACGCCGAGGTTCGTGCGGGCCAGCACCGCGTTCCCCGATCGGGTGATCTCCAGGTGGGGCGCGTGCAGCTGCAGCGACCGTTCCACGAGGTCCGCGATCTCCGCCTCCTCCCCGGACACGCTGCGCACATCCACCAGCGCGGTCGTCAGGTCGATCGGGTCGGCGAGGAGATCAAGGGTGTCGGACACGGCGTTCACCCTACTCAGCCGGCTTGGGCACTGGGCCGTTCAGCCGATACCGTGCGCTGCGTGATCAAACGCACACTGCTCGTGATCACTCTGCTGCTGATGGCGACCGGTTGCGGCGAGGCACCGGCCGCGTGCGACCGGCAGTGCGGTGAGATCAGGGCCCTCTTCGCGGCCCCGTGCGGCTCCCAGCACAGCGGCACCCCCGCCGACTGCGCGGGCTGGGTGAGCCGTGTCAGCACCATGACCCGCAGGCTCGACGAGGCGTTGCAGGGCAAGCGCGTCCAGGAGGACGTCAGTGCGGTCCTGCCCCGGCTGATGACGGCGGTGGGCGACTTCGAGGCGCACCGGTGCGGTGAGGTGAAGGTCGACAACGTCGCCAGCACCGACGCCCGTCAGTCGAAGTGCAACGAGGCGCTCATCGCCACCAGGGGTGACCTGGGATCGCTGTACTTCTCCGCGGACGTCCCGGACTGATCCCACCCCGCGAGCGGACTAAGCTGGGTGCCCGTGAGCACCGCATACGGCATCGGCCTGGCCACAGTGACCCCGGACGGCAGCGTCCTCGACACCTGGTACCCGTCCCCAGCCCTCGGTGAGACGACGGACCTGGGCACGTCCCGCGTGTCGTCCGCGGAGATCGCGGAGGCGCTGGGCGAGTCGGCCGCCAAGCTGCTCGGTGAGGACCTCGAACGCGGCGTCGAGGTCGTCGGTGTGCGCGTCGCGACCGACCTCACCGCGGCCCCCGCCGACACCTACGACGTCTGGCTGCGGCTGCACCTGCTGAGCCACCGCCTGGTCAAGCCGCACGGCGCCAACCTGGACGGCATCTTCGGCCTGCTCACCAACGTCGTGTGGACGAACCACGGCCCGTGCGCGGTCGACGGCTTCGAACAGACCCGCACCCGCCTGCGCGTCCGCGGCCCGGTGACCGTCTACGGCGTCGACAAGTTCCCGCGCATGGTCGACTACGTGGTCCCGTCCGGTGTCCGCATCGCCGACGCCGACCGCGTCCGCCTCGGCGCCCACCTCGCCGCCGGCACCACCGTGATGCACGAGGGCTTCGTCAACTTCAACGCCGGCACGCTCGGCAGCTCCATGGTCGAGGGCCGCATCTCCGGCGGTGTCGTCGTGGGCGACGGTTCGGACGTCGGCGGCGGCGCCTCGATCATGGGCACCCTCTCCGGTGGCGGCAAGCAGGTCATCAGCGTCGGCGAGCGGTGCCTGCTGGGCGCCAACGCCGGTCTGGGCATCTCGCTCGGCGACGACTGCGTGGTCGAGGCGGGCCTCTACATCACCGCGGGCACGAAGGTGACGCTGCCGGACGGCGAGGTCGTCAAGGCCCTGAGTCTGTCCGGCCAGTCGAACCTCCTGTTCATCCGCGACTCCGTGACCGGCACGGTCCTCGTCAAACCGCGCAACGGCACCGGCGTCGAACTGAACGCCGCGCTGCACGCGAACGACTGAGGGGGAAACTCACTTGTCCGGGGCCCGGTCTGCTGAGGCAGGCTGGGCCCTTGCCAACTCAGGGAGGTGCACGTGCTGAAACAGCGACTCGAGTTGAACGCTCGCGCCGCGATCGAGCGTGCCCTGGAGGGGGCGCAGTCGGAGGACTCCTTCGTGGAGTTCAAGACCCAGTGGCCGATCGACCACGGCAAGGCCGCACGCCAGATCGCCGCGCTGTGCAACGCCGCGCGCGGGTCGGAGGCGATGTGGATCGTCGGCGTCGACGAGAAGGGCCGTTACGTCAAGGGCGCGCCGGCGGAGGAGCTGTCGAGCTGGTGGCCCAAGGTGGAGAGCCACTTCGACGGTGTCGCGCCGGGACTCACCACGGTCGCGTTCGACTGGGCGCCAAGACGAACCGTCGTCGTGCTGTCGCTGCAGACGGACAACGCGCCGTACGTCTTCGTCACGAAGAAGGAGCCCTACAGCCGGGAAATTCCTTGGCGCTCAGGCGAACGCACGAGATCCGCTCGCCGGGGCGAGGTCCTGGAGCTGCTGGTGCCCAAGCTGGACATGCCGGGCTGGGAGTTCGTCAGCGCCCGCGCCACGCTCAGCCAGCACTCGCCGACGCTGCGGTTCGAGGGTGATCTCTACCTGGAGACGAACCAGCCGCTGTCGCTGCCGCACCACCGATGCCACTCGTACGCGACGTACGGGCTCGACAGCGAGACGGTCGACCTGGCGTTCAGCTTCCGCACGAACACCCGTGACGTGCGCGCCGTCGAGCGGGTCGTCCGGGTCGCGGAACCGGCCGTGCTCCACGTCAGCGCGGACGCCGACGTGGAGCTGGACGCGTTCTCCGACCTCTGGGACCTGCACTGGCACCTGGTGCTCGGCCTCGGGCTGAGCGGCGACTCGATCAGCACGAGCGTCCGGCTCACGACGGACGCGGTGCCGCCGAACCAGTTCACCCGCCGGGTGTGGTCGGCTCTCAAGCCCTGAAGATCAGGCGCTGAGGCGTTCCGCGGCTGCCGCGATCCGCTCGTCCGTCGCCGTGAGGGCGATCCGCACGTGCTGGGCGCCTGCCGGTCCGTAGAACGTGCCGGGAGCCGCGAGGATCCCGCGGTCGGCCAGCCAGGAGATCGTCTCCCAGGCGTCCTCACCGCGCGACGACCACAGGTACAGCCCCGCCTCGGAGTGCGACACCGTGAACCCGGCCGCCTCCAGCGCGGGCTTGAGCACCTCGCGCCGGGCGAGGTACCGGGCACGTTGCTCGGCGACGTGCTCGTCGTCCTCCAGGGCCGCCCGCATGGCCTCCTGCACCGGCCGCGGCACGATCATCCCGGAGTGCTTGCGCAGCTCCAGCAGCTCCGCGACCAGCTCCGGGTCGCCGGTGACGAACCCGGCCCGGTAGCCCGCGAGCGACGACGACTTCGACAGCGAATGCACGGCGAGAACGCCGTCGAAGGAGTCCACAACGGACGGATGCAGCACCGACACCGGCGAGGCTTCCCACGGCAGCGCCAGGTAGCACTCGTCGGAGGCCACCACCGCGCCGACCGCACGGGCCGCGGCGACGGCGTCCCGCAGCTGCTCGGCGGACAGCACGCGCCCGGTCGGGTTCGACGGCGAGTTGAGCCACACCAGCTTCGTGCCGGCGGGCGGCAGCTCACCGTCGGCCAGGCGCACGACCTCGGCACCGGCGAGCAGCGCGCCCACCTCGTAGGTCGGGTACGCCACGGACGGCACGGCCACGACGTCGCCGGGACCGACGCCGAGCAGCGTCGGCAGCCACGCCACCAGCTCCTTGGAGCCGATCGTGGGCAGCACGGCCTGCTCCGACAGCCCGACGACGCCGTAGCGGCGCTCCACGGCCGCCACGAAGGCCGCACGCAGCTCAGGGGTGCCGTGGGTGGTCGGGTAGCCGGGGATGTCGGCGACGGACGACAGCGCGGACTGGATCACCGCGGGAACCGGGTCGACGGGCGTGCCGACGGACAGGTCGACCACGCCACCGGGGTGCGTGCGCGCCTTGGCGGCGTGGTCGGACAGCGAGTCCCACGGGAAGTCCGGCAGGGCCGGACCTCGGCGGTTGATGATCAATGCCCCTCAGCCTGCGGCTCGAGCGCCTTCACGAACTCCGGGTCGGCGCTGACCTTGCCGACCTTCGACGCGCCACCGGGCGAGCCGAGCTCGTTGAAGAAGTCCGCGTTCGCCTTGGTGTAGTCCTTCCACTCGTCGGGGACGTCGTCCTCGTAGTAGATGGCTTCCACCGGGCACACGGGCTCGCACGCGCCACAGTCCACGCACTCGTCGGGGTGGATGTAGAGCATCCGGTCGCCTTCGTAGATGCAGTCGACGGGGCACTCTTCGATGCACGCCTTGTCGAGCACGTCCACGCACGGCTGGGCGATCACATAGGTCACTGCGCTCTCCAACTTCCTCTGGTCCACACCGCGCAAGCCGGAGAGTACGCGGCACGTTCGAGTATCACCCGGTCAGGCTTGCCTTAGCTGCACGGTGTTCCACGTCACTCCATCTGCTGGGACTGGCTTGGGACAGGATGAACGCGTGCACACCGTGGATCACCTGGAATCGCTCTGCGCGCGAGCATGGCCCGCCCTGACCGAAGTTCCGCTTGGAAACTGGTCGATGCGCGCCGCCGACGGGTTCACCGGCCGCGCGAACAGCACGCTGACCTGCGGTGATCCCGGAATGCCGATCGCGGACGCGTTGGCCGCCGCCGAAGGGTTCGCGCGGGAGCACGGCATCAAACCCACCGTGCACGTCGTGAACGGGTCGAGCTGCGAACCAGCGATCCGCGACGCCGGCTGGATCGTCGATCTCGATCACCCCGGTGGCGCGGAGTCGCTGGTGATGACCGGCCCGCTGGAGAAGTTCGCCGACGGCGAAGCGGACAGCCGCGATCTTCCCGGATGGTGGGAGCTCACGGCCGGATCCGAGGTTTCCGCGGCACAACGGCACGTGCTCGGGACCGGTGAAGCCGTCTGCTTCGGGAGTCTCAGCCAGGACGGCACCGTGGTCGCGGCCGTGCGGGGTGCCGTCGTCGAGGACGTGCTGCACGTCGCCCGCCTCGCCGTGCGGCCGTCGCACCGCCGCAAGGGCCTGGCGCGGCGGCTGATGGGCGAACTGGCGGGCTGGGGCCTGAAGCAGGGCGCCACGACGTGCGTGCTGCAGGTGGCCGAGCACAACTCGGCGGCGATCGGGCTCTACACCCAGCTCGGCTGCACCGAGCACCACCGCTACCGCTACTGGGTGCCCGCGGTCTCGTAGCGGCCGGGCCGGTTGGCCGCGTTGCGCGCCATCACGGCCCCCAGCGCCACCGCACCGGTCAGCGCACCGCCCGCGAGCATCAGCAGACCGCGCCAGTCCTGCAGCAGCACGACCGTCTCCCTGGTGCTGCCGGGCTCGGCGTAACCGAAGATCATGATCGTCAGGAACCACGTGATCAGCGGCAGCGCGGCGGTGAAGACGTGTTCGGAGACCGAGGCCGCCCACTGCACCAGCAGCGGTGTCGTGAGGGCGGCCGCCGCGATCATGATCGGGAACGGGAAGTCGCCCAGCTTCGGCAGCAGCGTCCCGTCGAAGCGCAGCGGCAGGAACATGGTTTCCAGCACGGCGAGCGCTGCTGCCTCGACGCACAGAAGCAGCAGCAGGAGCACTCGCACGCTACCGGTCACCCAGTCCTCCGAACAGATCCGTGGCCGCGCCGTCCGCGGAGCCCTTGGCCAGCACGTAGAACTCGGCACCGACCAGCGGCTGCGCGATGTTGTTGGACAACGCGTACCCGCCGTCCCACACACTGACCTGCGTCGAGTGTGCACGCAACGCGCGGCGCTTGGCCGTCAGGTGCTCGGACACGTCCACAACCGTTGTGATCTCTTCATCCGGCGTCACCGGCAGCTCGCCCGGCTCGGGCAGCCGGAACGCCTCCGGAACGTTCTCCAGCGCGGCCACACCGGCGTTCGTGGCGTCGCGGGACGTCACCGCGTAGAAGACCCGCTCGACGTCCGAGACCTGGGCGCACGCGGCCACGGTGATCTCGTGCGCACGAATGTGGTCCGGGTGGCCGTAGCCGCCGAACGCGTCGTAGCTCACCACGACCTGCGGCTTGACCTCGCGCAGGATCTCGACCAGCTGGGCGGTCTGCTCGTCCAGCGAGCCCTGGATGAACGCGCGCGGGTGGGCGTTGGACGGCACGTCGACCATGCCGGAGTCGCGCCACCTGCCGATGCCGCCGAGGAACCTGTGGTCCGTCACGCCGAGCGCGGCGCACGCTGATCTCAACTCGCCCACGCGGTACCCGCCCAGCTGGTCGGCGGCGTCGGCGGCCAGGTGCGCCAGCGCGGGCGGGATGATCTCGCCCTCTTCCCCCAGCGTGCAGGTGACGACAGTGACGTGCGCGCCCGCTGAGGCGTAGCGCGCGATGGTGCCGCCCGTCCAGAGACTCTCGTCGTCCGGGTGGGCGTGCACGAAGAGCAACCGTGGTGGGGCAGTCAGCGTCACCGGAAAAGAGTAAAGGCTGTGTGAGCAGCGCACGCTCCGGAGGTCGTTTTGTCGATGAAGGGCGCCTTCATCCACTTCAGGCGGATGAAGGCGCCCTTCATCGAGAGCCCTAGACGAGTGAGCGTTCCTCGGCGAAGTGGCACGCGGACAGCGTTCCGTCCGGCCCACCCCGCAGTTCCAGCTTCGGTTCTTCGGTGGCGCAGACGTCCTGGGCCTTCCAGCACCGGGTCCGGAACCGGCAGCCCGACGGCGGGTTGACCGGCGACGGCACGTCACCGGTCAGCACGATCCGCTGACGCTTGCGCTCCTGCTTGGGGTCAGGCATCGGCACCGCCGACAGCAACGCCTGCGTGTACGGGTGCATCGGCCTGGTGTAGATGGCCTCGCGCTCGCCCATCTCGATGATCTTGCCGAGGTACATCACCGCGACGCGGTCCGAGATGTGCCGCACCACCGACAGGTCGTGCGCCACGAACAGGTACGCCAGCCCGAGCCGTTCCTGCAGCTCCTCCAACAGGTTCACGACACCGGCCTGCACCGAGACGTCCAAAGCGGACACCGGTTCGTCCAGCACCAGGAACCGCGGGTTCAGCGCCAGAGCACGGGCGATGCCGATGCGCTGCCGTTGACCGCCGGAGAACTCGTGCGGGTAGCGGTTGCGGTGCTCGGGGTTGAGGCCGACGAGCTCCATCAGCTCGTTGACCCTCCGCTGCACGCCACCTTCGACACCGTGGATCCGCAACGGTTCCGCGATGATGTCGTTGACCTGCCACTTGGGGTTCAGCGACGCGTACGGGTCCTGGAAGACGATCTGGATGTCCTTGCGCAACGGCCGCAACTGCTTGCTGCTCATGACCGTGAGTTCACGGCCCTCGAACTTCACCGAGCCCGAGGTCGGCTTGTGCAGCTGCAGGATCGCGCGCCCGGTCGTGGACTTGCCGCAGCCCGACTCGCCGACCAGACCGAGCGTCTCGCCGGCGTGCAGCGCGAACGACACGCCCGACACGGCCTGCACCGTGCCGATGCTGCGCGGGATGATTCCCTTGCCCCGCACGGGGAACTCCTTGACGAGGTCGGTGACCTCCAGCAACGGCGCGGTCACTTCGCCTCCTCATCGGACAGTTCGGGAACCGGGGTTGCGTGCACCGCAGTCACTTCGAGCGAGTTGTCGGGCTCGGCCGCGGCGAACACCGCCGGGTTCTCCACCGTGCCGATCTCGTCGTGCAGGAACAACCGCTGCGGCTGGTCGATCGTCGCCAGGTGCTCCCAGCGGTGGCACCGCGTCGTGTGGTTCGGGGCGCCGGCCTCCTCCAGCAGCGGTTCCCACTCGTGGCACACGTCGGCGACGAGCGGGCACCGGGGCGAGAACGAGCAGCCGGTCGGCAGGTTCACCAGCGACGGCGGCGCGCCCTTGATCGGGGTGAGCCGCTTGCCCAGCGTGGCCGGGTTCGGCACCGAGCCCAGAAGTCCCACCGTGTAAGGCATTCGCGGGCGTTCGAAGACGTCGTCGACCGGACCGGACTCGACCACGGTGCCGCCGTACATCACCTGCACGCGGTTGACCATGCCCGCGACCACGCCGAGGTCGTGCGTGATCATGATGATCGCCGCGTCGGTCTCGGACTGGATGCGCAGCATGGTGTCGAGGATCTGCGCCTGCACCGTCACGTCGAGCGCGGTGGTCGGTTCGTCGGCGATGATCACGCTGGGGTCGTTGATGATCGCCATCGCGATGACCACGCGCTGCCGCATGCCGCCGGAGAACTCGTGCGGGTACTGGGCCGCGCGCTTGTCCGGCTGCGGGATGCCGACCAGCTCCAGCGCCTCGACCGCCTTGGCCCACGCCGCCTTCTTGGAGACGTCGTGGTGCGCGCGGTAGGTCTCGGCGAGCTGCCACCCCACGGTGTAGACGGGGTTCAGCGACGTCATCGGGTCCTGGAAGATCATCGAGATGTGCTTGCTGCGGAACGGCTGCATCTGCTTGTAGGTGCGGC
This sequence comes from Lentzea sp. NPDC004782, assembly GCF_040609115.1. NCBI lineage: Bacteria > Bacillati > Actinomycetota > Actinomycetes > Pseudonocardiales > Pseudonocardiaceae > Lentzea > Lentzea sp. NPDC004782. Next base: position 79,365 of record NZ_JBEXJN010000027.1, on the reverse strand, counting down.
CGTTCAGCTCCTCGCCGCGGTAGCGGATCGAGCCTTCGACGATCGCGTTCTTGGGCAGCAGGCCCATGATCGCCATGGAGGACACGGACTTGCCGGAGCCCGACTCGCCGACGATGCCCAGCACGTCGCCGGAGTTGAGGTCGAACGAGACGTCGCGCACCGCCCGGACGTCGCCGTCGTCGGTCGGGAACGTGACCGACAGGTTCCTGACCGAGAGCAGCGGTGCGGTGGTGCCGCCGGAGGGCAGGAAGTCCTCCGACAGTTCGGAAACACTCGTCATCAGGCACGCACCTTCGTCTGCCTCGGGTCGAACGCGTCGCGCAGACCGTCACCGATGAAGTTGACGGCCAGGGAGAGCGACACGAGCACGATGAACGGACCCCAGAACAGCCACGGACGGGTCAGGAACTGCCCGTAGTTCTCCAGCACGATCACGCCGAGCGAGGTGTCCGGGGGCTGAACTCCCAGTCCCAGGAACGAAAGCGCGGCCTCGGTGAGCACCGCGGTCGCGACCGCCAGCGTGGCGTTGACCGTGATGCTGCCGATCATGTTCGGTACCAGGTGCTTGAAGATGATCCGCGACGTGGTGGCGCCGCACGCCCGTGCCGCCTCGATGAACTCCCGCTGTGCCAAGGAAAGCGTCTCGCCGCGGGTGATGCGGGCGATCTGCATCCACGCGAACGCCGAGAGCACGAGGGCGACGACGTACCAGCTGCCGGAGAACCCCTTGACCACGATCGCGGCGACCGCGATCTGCGGGATGATCAGCAGCAGGTCGACCAGGCGCATCAGCGCCGTGTCCACGAACCCGCGCAGATATCCGGCCAGCGCACCGAAAACGACGCCGATCGCGGTCGCCAGCGCGGCCACGATCAACGCGATCTGCAGCGAGTAACCGGTGCCGCGCATCAGCAGCGCCAGCATGTCCTTGCCGACCTGCGTGGTGCCGAGCGGGTGCACACCGCTCATCGGCTGGTACGACTTGCTGGACACGTCCTCGAAGTCGTAGGTCCAGATCAGTGGGCCGACGAACGCGAACAGGACGAGGAAGACGAACACGCCGAGGCTCACCATGGCGAGCCGGTGGCGCAGGAAGCGCCGCAGGACGAGCTGCCCCTGCGTGCGCGTCTTGGTGGCGTCGAACTCGTGCGAGTCGGACCGGGGAGCGCTGTTCACCACGCCGCCCTCGGACGCCAAGTTGATGTTAGCCAAGGCGAATCCTGGGGTCGAGGATGCCGTACACGATGTCGGCGATCAGGTTGAACAGCACGATCAGCGTCGCGGTGACCGCGAGCCAGCCCATCAGCATCGGCGGGTCGAACTGCCGCACCGAGCTCACCAGCAGCGTACCCATGCCCGCCCAGCCGAACACCGTCTCGGTGATGATCGCGCCGGACAGCACGGCACCGAAGTTCAGCGAGAACAGCGTGGCGACCGGGATGAGCGCGTTGCGGAACGCGTGCTTGAAGATGACCCGGCTCTGCGAGATGCCCTTCGCCCGCGCGGTGCGCACGAAGTCCGAGTGCAGGATCTCCAGCATCGAAGCGCGTTCGAACCGGCTGTACGCGGCGAAGCTGATCAGCATCAACGCGATCGTCGGCAGCAGGAACGTGCCGGTGTACTTGAAGATCACGTCACCGAAGCTGCCGCTGAAGCCACCCGGCCGCGGACCCGCGGTGGTGAGCCAGCGCTGCAGCCCCATCGACTCCAGCACGTTGTTGAACTGGATGCCGTAGTTCTTCACGATGACCGCGACGCAGAAGATCGGCATCGAGAACATCAGGAACGCGGTGCTGGTGGCGAGGTAGTCGAAGAGCGAGTACTGCCGCACCGCGGCGAGCACGCCGACCGCGACACCGAGGGTGAGCGCGAGCAGTTCCGCGCCGATGACGAGCCGTCCGGTCGTCCACAGCGCATCGGTGACGGCCGGGAAGACCGCGGTCTTGGCCTGGCCGAGGGCGATGCTCTGCCCCCAGTCACCGGACACGAAGTGGGTGAGCCAGTTCCAGTAGCGGACCACGACCGGCTTGTCGAGGCCGAGCGAGACCTCGGCGGCCTTGATGTCGGCTTCGGTGACGTTGGGCCGGAATCGCATTTCCGCCAAGGGGTTGCCGGCGGTGGCGACGAGGACGTAACAGGCGAAGCTGCCGATCAGCAGGATGGGTATGGAGATCAGCAGGCGCCGGATGATGTAGCGGATCACGACGAGCTCCTAGGGGAAACCCGGCTCGGGCGGGGCCGGACTCGTGGTCCGGCCCCGCCCGATCAGGCGTTAGTGCACTTTCAGGGCGCACTTCAGGCACTTCAGACGAGCACGGTCACTTGGTCTGCCACTCGTTGGCGTCCCACAGCGCACCGAAGTAGCTCTGGAAGTACACGCGGTCGAGTCCCTTGAAGGCCCACATGTTCGGCATCTGGAACAGCGGCAGCGAGAGGTACTGGCCGGCGAACGCCTCGTCCGCTTCGCTGAAGTACTTCAGCGAGTCGGAGATCGACGTCTGGGTGACGGCCTTCTTCAGCGCCTCGTCGGTCTTCGGAACGCTCCAGTTGGACCAGTTCTGGCCACCACCGGTCTCGTAGATCGACTTCTTCGGGCTCTTGAACGGCGAGCTGGACCACGCGAACAGCGCGACGTCGTAGTCACCCTTGCTCACGCGCTCGTCGAGGAAGTTCGCGTCGGTGTCGTCCTTGACCTCGATGCCGGCTTCCTTGCACTGGCCCTGGATCAGCTCGACGGTCTGCTTGCGCCGCGGGATGTCGGTGTGGCTGATCCGGAAGGAGGCGCGCACGCCGTCCTTCGCGAACACGCCGTCGGCACCCTGCGTCCAGCCCGCGTCGCCGAGGATCTTCTTCGCCGCGGCCGGGTCGCCCTTGGCCTTGTCGGCGTAGTTGTCCTTGTAGCCCTCGTCCTTCGGGAAGAACATGAGGCTGCCCAGCGGCTTGGCGTCGGACTGCACCTCGGTGATGAGCTTGTCGATGATGTCCTGCCGCTTGACGCACATGAAGAACGCCTTGCGGATCTCCTCCTTGGCCAGCACCGGGTTCTTCATCTGCAGGTCCAGGTGCTCGAACGACAGGCCGGGACCGGAGCCGAACGTGACGCCCTGAGCGCTCAGGCTCTTGAGCTTCGTCGCCGCGTTCGCGTCGGGCTGGGCCATGGAGTTGACGGCGACCTCACCGTTCTCCAGCGCCTGCGCCTGCGCGACGGGGTCCGGGATCGCCTTCAGGATGATCTTCTTGGGACCACCGGGCTTGCCGGCCCACTGGGGGTTGCGCTCCAGCGTCACCGACTGGTTCGGCTCGAAGCCGGTCATGACGTAGGGGCCCGCACCCGGCATGAGGTCCTTGCTGAAGCCGTTCCACTTCTCGTTCCAGAAGTCCGCGACCTTCTGGAGGTCAGCGGCGGGGCTGTCCTTCGTGATCTTGGTGATGTCGGCGACGCCCGTCGCCTTCTCCACGATGTGCGCGGGGAGGACGTCCGTGTTGAACATGTCCTCGTAGTCCGGGTACGGCTCGGAGAACGTTCCGACGAACGTCTGGTCGTCCTTGCACTGACCGGTCGCCAGCTCGTATCCGGTGGTGCTGGCCGGCTTGAAGTACTTGCTGCCGTCAGGCTTCTTCGCCTGGTTGCTCTGCGTCAGCCAGGCCAGGTAGAAGTCGTCGCAGTCCCAGGCCTGGCCGTCGGACCACTTGACGCCCTTCTTCAGCTTCCAGGTCACGACCTGCGGAGACTTCGAGGTGACCTCGACCGACTCCATGACGTCCTTGTTCAGGATGACCTTGTTGTTGCCGTTGATGATGTGCGCACCCGGCTGCACGAGAACCAGCGCGAACGTGTTGTAGGACTGGTTCGCGTCCTCGGTCGCGTTGTTGTACGAGGTGAACGGTTTGTCCGTCGACACCACGACCTGTTCGCTCTCCTTGGTGTCCGGCGCGGTGTACCCGTCCGCGGACTCACCGCGGGCCGTCGCCATCCCCGCGATGCTGTTGTCGCCACCGTCGGAGTTGCTGTTCCCGCCACCGCCACCGCAGGCACCCAGCACGAGAGCCGCGCTGGAAATCAGCGCGATCGCCGGAAGTGCTTTGGTTCTCCTCATCGACACGTGCCCTCCTAGCACTGGGCGGCAGCGGCCGGATCGGCATGCACACCCATGACCGAGATGTGCCTTACGCGCCCCGAACCGGCACATCGTGGGCAGCACGGTAAGAACCCGTTGAGGCGGCGGTCACTACCTGGGAGGGCGATCGTGACCCAATGGAGACACCTTGTAGCGCGCCGCAATGGCCCGATTACCGGGCGAATGCGTTCGTTGACCGGGCACCTGGAATTCTGTCAACGACGGCGGCCGAAAGTAGCAACGAGGAAACTTCCGCGCAACAGGTTTTTCCGACGAGGGCTACTTGTCGAGCCGCCGCCATCCGGGTGCCCCGCTCAGCACGCCGGCCAAGGGCGCCCCGGTGTCCACTCCGGAAACCGTTGGCAGCACACCAAGAAGGTCGACCACCTGGAACAACGGCAACGCGACCGCCTGCGCCTGGATCTGCGGCTCGATCCGCGCGAGCGCGTCGCTCAGCAGCACCTTGCCGTTGAGCGCGGCGTCGATGTCGGCCTGGATCGCCGGGTCGCAGAAGCCGGCCGGGTTCTGCGGACTCGGCGTCCCCCCGTCCGGCGCGTCACCGGCACACCCGTAGGTGCTCGCGAGCCCGGCCGCCGAGTCGCCGGCGTCGACGCGCGGCACGACCGCGATGTCGACGTCCTTGCCGAGCAGCTGCTTGCTGAAGAGGTCCTCGGCGTTCGGGGTGACGACCTCGGCGGAGATGCCGCGGTCCTCCAGCTGCACCTTGACCCGGTTCGCGATGCCGACGTACGGCTCGACCTTCTCCGGCGCCGCGATCCTCAGCTTGAGCGGCTTGCCGGCCTTCTCCCAGATGTTCTGCGCGTTGCGGGCGTACCCGGCCTCGGTCAGCTGCTGGTCGCTGGCCGCGGCGTTGAGCGTGTTGCCCTGGATCGTCGCCTGGTACCCGGTGCGGCTCGGCGGCACCACGTACGAGTCGGCCCGGTACTGCGCACTCGGCCCGCTCTGCGTGCCGGACGCGATCAGCGCGTCGCGGTCCAGCGCGTTCAGGACCGCCTTGCGGGTCTTGAGATCCTTGAGCTGCTCGGTCTCCGGACGAAGCAGCACCTGCACGACCTCGTTGCGCGGCACGGGTTTCGTGGTCAGGTTCTGAACCGCCTTGAGCAGGTTCACGTCCGCCGCGTCGGCCCGCAGCAGCGCCGCCTGGTTGTCGCCTTTGGACAGTGACTCGGCCATGGCGCTGTGCGTGGCACGGCGGATCACCACCCGGTCCAGCGTGGTCGGCGCCTCCCAGTACCGGTCGCTGCGCTCCAGCACGACCTCCCCGCGCGGCTCGTCCAGGCTGCGCACCTGGAACGGCCCGGCCGTGGCGGGGAAGTTGCCGGACAGCACGTTCGACCAGGTGCCGGGCGCGTCCTTGAGGAGGTGCGCCGGCAGGAGGTTCGCGAAGAGGCTGCGCCAGCCGGGGAACGGCTTGCCGAACGCCACCTCGACGACCTTGCCGCCCTCACGCGCGCTCACGTTGTTGATGAGCCGGTAACCCGCCGGGTCCACGACACCGGGCTCCACGCGCATACGCTGCCACAGGTAGTAGAAGTCCTCGGCGGCGATCGGAGCGCTGTCCGACCAGCTCGCGTCCTTGCGGATGGTGTACGTGACCGTGAACGGCTCGGCCTTGGTGACCTTCGCGCTCACCATGAGGTTGCGGTCGAGCTGCGGCGCGCCATCAGGTCCGGGGCGGAAGACGCTGGGCAGCAGGAGGGAGCTCAGCGCCGTGGTGATGGGACTCTGCGCCGCGAGCGCGTGCGGGTTGTAACCACCCGCCACGTCGTCCACGCCGACCACGATCTCGGTGACCTTCGGCCCCGTGGTGGTGATGACCGGCGCCTCGGTCTTCGCGACCAACGGCGGAGGCGGCGTGTTCGTGCACGCCGCGGTGCCGCACAGCACGGCTGCGGCAAGCACTCCCCCGAGTCGCCTCATGGTCCTCACATTGCCAGAAGGGTGGTGACGGCGTCCGGGCAACCCAGGTTTTGTCACCCGAACCACTTGGTGGACGTGGCTGGGTGGGACCGGGTTGCTCGGCACCCTGGGTAGTACGGCTCACCTGGTCGGGTGGTTCGGGGTGGGGGTCACCGGTTCTGGCCGGTTGAAACACCTTCGCCGCGGCAAGTACCCAGCCACCCCACCTTCCACCCCTGCGGGTGACCGCCACGCGGGGACCCTCCGTGCACCAGGAGCACACGAAAGCTCCCCGCGTGCACTAACCAAGCCACACCCACCCACCACGACGCTCGCACGTCCACCGCTCCCCACACCGGCACACCCCCTCACCGCACCCCAGTGACTGCCACGCGGGGACCCTCCGTGCACCAGGAGCACACGAAAGCTCCCCGCGTGCACTAACCAAGCCACGCCCACCCGCCACGGCGTCGGCGTTCAGGCCCTTCTCCCCGTCCCGGACACGACGAAGGGCGGCCGGGCCACCAGGCCCAGCCGCCCCGTCAGGCGTTCGGCTGCGGAAACTCAGCCGCGCTGCTTCAGGCGCGAACGCTCGCGGCCGCGCAGGTTGGCGTCGAGCGTGACCTTGCGGACGCGGACGACCTCGGGTGCGACCTCCACGCACTCGTCGGAGGCGCAGAACTCCAGCGCCTCCTCCAGGGAGAGCTTGCGCGGACGGGCCAGGGTCTCCATCACGTCGGCCGTGGAGGAGCGCATGTTGGTGAGCTTCTTCTCGCGGCAGACGTTCACGTCGAGGTCCTCGGCGCGCGGGTTCTCGCCCACGACCATGCCCTCGTAGGTGTCGGCGCCGGGCTCCACGAAGAACGTGCCGCGGTCGGCCAGCTGGATCATGGCGTAGGCGGTGATGGAGCCCGCGCGGTCGGCGACCAGGGAGCCGTTGTGGCGGGTGCGGATCTCGCCCGCCCACGGGCCGTAGCCCTCGGACACGGCGTTGGCGATGCCGGTGCCGCGGGTCTCGGTGAGGAACTCCGTGCGGAAGCCGATCAGGCCGCGCGACGGGACCACGTAGTCGAGCTTGATGCGGCCCGTGCCGTGGCCCGACATGTTCTCCATGCGGCCCTTGCGGTTGGCGAGCAGCTGGGTGACGGCGCCGAGGTGCTCCTCGGGGCAGTCGACGGAGAGGCGCTCGAACGGCTCGTGGACCTTGCCGTCGACGGTGCGGGTGACCACCTGGGGCTTGCCCACGGTGAGCTCGAAGCCCTCGCGGCGCATCTGCTCGACCAGGATGGCCAGCGCCAGCTCGCCGCGGCCCTGGACCTCCCAGGTGTCCGGGCGCTCGGTCGGCAGGACGCGCACGGACACGTTGCCGACCAGCTCGGAGTCCAGGCGGGACTTCAGCAGGCGGGCGGTGAGCTTGGTGCCGCCGTTGCGACCGGCCAGCGGCGAGGTGTTCACACCGACGGTCATCGAGATGGCGGGCTCGTCGACGGTGATGCGCGGCAGGGCCTCGGGCGCGTCGGCGTCGGCCAGCGTGTCACCGATCGTGATGTCCGGGATGCCGGCGATGGCGACCAGGTCACCCGCGCGGGCGACCTCGGCCGGCATGCGCTCCAGGGCCTCGGTGATCAGCAGCTCGGTGATGCGGACCTTCTGCGGCTCGCCGTCGGCGCGGCACCACGCCACGGTCTCGCCCTTGCGCAGCGTGCCGCGGTGGATGCGGCACAGCGCGATGCGGCCGAGGAACGTCGAGGCGTCGAGGTTCGTGACCAGCGCCTGCAGCGGGCCGTCGACGTCCACGGTCGGGGCGGGGATGTGCTCGAGCAGCACCTGGAACAGGGTGTCGAGGTTCTCCTCGTCCGGCAGGCCGCCGTCCTCCGGCTGGTTCAGCGACGCACGACCGGCGCGCGCCGAGGCGTAGACGACCGGCAGGTCCAGCACGGACTCGTCGGCGCCGACCTCGGTGGCCAGGTCGAGCAGCAGGTCGTGGGCCTCCTCGACGACCTCGGAGATCCGGGCGTCGGGGCGGTCGACCTTGTTGACCAGCAGGATCACCGGCAGACCGGCGGCCAGCGTCTTGCGCAGCACGAACCGGGTCTGGGGCAGCGGGCCCTCGGAGGCGTCGACGAGCAGGACGACACCGTCGACCATCGACAGCGCGCGCTCGACCTCACCGCCGAAGTCGGCGTGGCCGGGCGTGTCGACGACGTTGATGATCACGTCGCCGTCCGGCGTGTGCCTGCGCACAGCCGTGTTCTTGGCGAGGATCGTGATGCCCTTCTCACGCTCGAGCTCGCCCGAGTCCATGACCCGGTCCACGAGCTCGGCACGCGCGGAGAAGGCGCCGGACTGGCGCAGCATGGCGTCGACCAGGGTGGTCTTGCCGTGGTCGACGTGCGCGACGATCGCGACATTTCGCAGGTCAGTGCGCGTCTGAAGGGCAGACGCGGTGGCCGTGGGCACGCAGAACTCCTAGAGCTTCGAAGGCGTTGGAGGGGCTCGCGCCGGACACGTCGATGCGCACAGCCGTACACCAGAGTACCGGCCGCGTCGGCATTACCACACAAGAGTGCCTAGTGAAGTGAGCCTCACCTACTCTAGTGACACGGTGTCGGAGTGGGGGAACCCAGTGGGCAAGAAGCTCAAGAAGAAGTGCTGCCGGTCGAAACCCCAGTGCAAGCGCTGCCCGGTCCCCTTCCTGCTCAAGGAACGGGACAAGGCGCGCAAGAAGGCGGCGAAGAAGGCCGCCAAGGCCGCGAAGAAGGCCCTGAAGGCAGCTTGAGGCCTCGCGAGTACCTCGACAAAGCACTCGACCTGCTCCAGCAGCACTCGATGGAGAGCGCGAGGGCCGACTGGCCCGCGCTACGTGAGCAAGCTCACCTCGCCACCACCGGCGCGACCAGCCCCGAGGACACCTACGACGCGATTCGCCAGGTGATCGCCGCGCTGGGCAACCCGCACACCCACCTGATCACGTCCGTCCGCGCGCGCCGGCCACCGGCGCCCACCACCCCGACAGGCCGGATGATCGGCTCCGTCGCGTTGCTGCGGCTTCCCGCCACCGCCGCGGCGAACCGCTCGAACTACGTCACGGCAGGTCTCGGCATCATGCGCGACCTCATCGCGCGACGACCGTCCGGTTGGGTGGTCGACCTGCGGGACAACGGGGGCGGCGACATGTACCCGATGCTCACCGTGGTGTCACCGCTGCTCGGTGAGGGCAGAACAGGCGCGTTCGTCGAACCGGACGGCAGCAGGACCGAGTGGGGCATCCGGCGCGGACACGTCTACGTGGGCCGACGCCGGACCTTCGCGTTCCGGAGGGTGCCACGAGCGGTGAACCGGCCGGTGGCCGTGCTGGTCAACGGGAAGACCGCCAGCTCCGGCGAGGCCGTGCTCGTGTCGTTCCTAGGAGCACCGAACGCGCGCAGTTTCGGTGCGCCCACCGCCGGTCGCGCGACGGCGAACCAGTCGTTCCCGCTGCCCGACGGGGCGCGGCTCGCGATCACGTCCGCGCACATGGCCGACCGCACGGGGAGGACGTACGGCAACACCCCGATCGCCCCGCAGACGCTCGTCGACGGCGGCGACGTGCTCGGCGCGGCGATCGAGTGGCTCGACTCCAGGCGCTAACCCTGCAGCACGGCCTCGTTCAGCTTCATGAGCTCCGGCGCCGTCCGCGTCGCCTCGAACTCGCAGATCTCGTACTTCACCAGCTTCTGCTCCGCCCACGGGTCCGTGGCGAGCAGCGCTTCGAGCTTGCCGCGGGGCATGGGCCGCGCGATGATCACGCCGCCGGTCCTCGGCACCTGAGGCCCTGAGGCGAGGAACAGCCCTCGCTCGTACTGCTTCTCGACCCACTCGCGGTGGTCGGGGAGGGCGTAGTCGATCTGTTCCAGTGGCGCGACGTACTTCAGCAGCACGATGAACATCCTTCAACGGTAGTCCTATACTGGTGATCGTGCGCACTCTGAACACCTTCTGGTGGGCCGCTTTCAGGCGGCCGGAGTAGCAGTGCGCTGACGCACCCACAGGCCGCCCGGGACGGGCGGCTTTTTTGTGCGTTTCGTCCGGGCGGTCCTTCACGAAAGGACCAACGACATGATCCGGCTCTCCGCCATCACGCCCTCCGGCCAGGTCCACTTGGGCAACTACCTGGGCGCGCTGCGGACGTGGGCACGCGAGGGCACGTCGGACGACGTGTACTTCATCAGCGACCTGCACGCGATGACGTCGTCGCACAACCCTCAACGTCTGCGATCCCTGACGCGCGAGCAGTTCGCCGTGCTGATCGCGAGCGGGATCGCCCCGGAGAGCACCTGCGTCCAGAGCGACCTGATCCGCGAACTGGGGGCGCTCAACTGGGTTCTGGAGTGCACCTGCACGTACGGCGAGGCCGCGCGCATGATCCAGTTCAAGGAGAAGTCGCTCGGCCGCGACTCCGTGCGCCTGAGCCTGCTCACCTATCCGGTGCTGATGGCCGCGGACATCCTGTTGCAGGGCACGGCGGAGGTCCCGGTCGGCGAGGACCAGCTCCAGCACGTGGAACTGGCCCGCGCGCTCGCCCGCCGCTTCAACCACGCGTACGGCGAGGCGTTCATCGTCCCGACGGCCGTCGTGCCGAAAGTGGGTGCACGCATCAAGGATCTGTCGGACCCGACGCGCAAAATGGACAAGTCCGCACAGAACTCCGCGGGGGTCGTGTTCGTCCTCGACGAGCCGGACCTGGTGCGCCGCAAGGTCCGGCGCGCGGTGTCGTCGACCGAGGGCATCGCGAACCTGACCGAGATCCTCACCTCGTGCACCGGCAAGGAACCGGAGGACTACACGAGCAGGTTCGCCGACCTCAAGAACGTCGTGGCCGAAGCGGTGATCGAGGAGCTCCGCCCGGTGCGCGACCGCACGCTGGAGCTCCTCGCCGATCCGGCGGAGCTGGACCGCATCCGCAAGGCGGGCGCGGAAAGGGCGCGCGACCGCGCCCAGCACCGCCTGAACGCGGCCCTGCGCCTCTCCGGCCTCAGTTGAGGAGTCGCTGAAGGGCCGGGACCAGCACCCGGTCGGCGGGCAGCCAGTCCACCCCGGGCAGCTCGTCGGCGGTGAACCACCGGACAGCGTTGTGCTCCAACGCTTCCGGCTCACCGCCGCCGAGCTCAGCCGCGTGGATCCGCAGGATCACGTCCTTCTTCAACGGCACGTCCGGCCCGACCTGCGCACCGACCACCACGGACACGCCGAGCTCTTCCACGCACTCACGCACCAACGCGTCTTCCGGCTTCTCGTCGGCCTCGACCCGTCCGCCGGGCAGTTCCCACTGCCCGGCATGGCTTTCCGGGTAGGACCGCTGCTGGGCCAGCAACCGTCCATCCCGGACGATCGCGGCCCCGACGACCACCCGTGCCGCGCTCAGCTCGTGACACCGCCGCGCCAGCAGCGCGGACCGCTTCTCCAGCACCCGCAACGCCATCCCGCGCCCGACCGTGACGTCCGCGAACCGCCCGACCACCCCGCCGACGGTCGTCCAGCTGACCCGGTCGATCACCATCGTCCCGGCCCCGGTGACCACGAGATCCGTGTGCAGCTCCAGGAAGTCCCCGGCCGCCGACACACCGGACAGGTCAGCCCGCGTGACCGTCAGCTCGACCCCGAACGGCCCGGTGAGCACGTCCCCGAGGCACAACAGGGCACCGGGCACCTTCACCCCGAACCCGGTGATCAGCGCGGTGTCCAGCAGGGCACCGGCAACAACGGCAACAGGCGCGTCGACCAGCGCCGACGCTCGCAACTCTGGCACTGAGGTTGCCTACCAGGACGGCCAGCGGATCTCCAAACGCGCACCGCCGGCAGGCGACTCGGCGGCCCGCACCGACCCGCCCCGCCGTTGCACGAGATGCGCCACCAGCGCGAGCCCGAGCCCGAACCCGCCGGACGCCCGTCCGCGGTCCTCCTCGACGCGGTGGAACCGGTCGAACACCTTCGTCCGGTGCTCGACGGGGATCCCGTGCCCGTCGTCGTCCACGAGCAACCGCACGTCCCGCCCCACCGGCACCAACGTCAGCGTGATCGTCGAGTACGCGTACCGCGCCGCGTTGCGCATCAGGTTGTCCAGCACCAGCTCGACCTCGGACCTGGTGGCCGCCACCAGGCACGCCGACGGCGGCGCGTTCAGCCGCACCAGCAACTCGGTGTCGAGCCGGGCGATCGCCGCCTCGGCTTCCAGCACCAGGTCCACCGCCTCGGCCCGAGGCGGCGCCGAGGTGTCCGCCCGGGCCAGGATCAGCAAGGAGTCCACCAGCGCGCTGAGCCTGATCGACTCCTCGACCACCGACTCCAGCACCTCGATCGAGAAGTCCGGATCGGGATGCGCCACCGCGACCTCGGCCTGCGCCCGCACCGACGCCACCGGCGACCTCAGCTCGTGCGCCGCATCCCCGGTGAAGCGCCGCAACCGGTCCGACGCCTCGTCCCGCCGCGCCAGCAACGCGTTGAGCGCCTCGGCCAGCGCCTGCAGCTCGTCCCGCGACGGCGGCACCGGCAACCGCTCCCCGTGCGGCAGCTCCCCGGCGGCCACCCGCATCCGTTCCACGGGCCGCAGCGACGACCGCACCGACAACCAGGTGGCGATCCCCACGAACCCGGCCACCAGCACCGCCGCCACCGCCAGCCACCGCGTCCCCAGCGTGTTGGCCTTCTCGTACCCGAGCAACGTGCTGCCGTACACCTCGAGCCGCGGCGTGCCGTCCGCGGTGAACACCACCCGGCCCCGCCACCGCTGCGCGGAGGCCCCTTCCAGCCGCAGCACCGGTTCCCCGGCCTTCAACGTCCGGATGTCCTGCGCCGTCAACGGAAGCGGCGGCTTGCCGTCCACCGGCACCCCGGACACGTCCAGCACCCGCGGCGGCGCCTTGGCCAGCTCCTGGTCCACCGCGGTGATCTGGATGAGCCCGATCAACGCCGGCGCCAGCCCCGTGAACGCCAGCAGGCACAACAACGCCACCCCGGTCGCCACCACGGTGATCCGGAAGCGCAACGTGCGCCGGAACCACCAGCGGCGAGGACTCACCTGTTCCCCAGCGCGCTGTCGAGGTCCGGAGTGGACGCGATGTACCCGTGCCCCCGCACGGTCCGCACGACCTCCCCCGCCCCGACCGCCTCCAGCTTGCGCCTGAGGTACCCCACGTACACCTCGACCGCGTTCCGCGTGGCCGCCTGCTCGTCCCCCCAGACGGTCCGCAGCAGCTCGTCCTTGGTCACCACCGACCCGGCCCGCGACGCCAGCACGTCGAGCACCGCGTACTCCCGAGGACTCAGCGACACGTCCTGCCCGGCCCAGCTGACCTCCCGCAACCCCCGGTCGATGACCAGCTCCCCCAGCGTCAGCCTCCGCCGCGCCCCGCCCCCGCGCCGCAGCAGCGCCCGAACCTGCGCCACCAGCACCACGAAGCTGAACGGCTTCACCAGGTACCCGTCGGCCCCGAGATCCAGCCCGTCCGCCTGGTCGATCTCCCCGTCCTTCGCCGACACCATCAACACCGGCGTCCGCACGCCGTCGGCCCGCATGCGCTGCAACACCCGGTACCCGGACAGCCCGGGCAGCATGATGTCCAGCAGCACCACGTCGAACGCCCCGGTCAACGCCACCCGCAACGCGGTCGGCCCGTCGGAGGCCGTGACGACCTCCATCCCCTCAGCCGCCAGCCCGCGCTCCAACGCCCGGCGCACGCCGACTTCGTCGTCCACGACCAGCACTCGAGGCTTCACACCGCACAGCATGCCGCGCTCTCAGCCACGCCGCCCGCAAGATCTCAGCCGACTCTCAGCAACGCTGCGAAAACCGCCACCGGCAGGCACAAAACCGCTGGTGGAACTAGTCTCAGCACCATCTCAGCAACCCACCACCAAGCTGGACCCACAAGCCCTTGGAGGAGGGGACAGAAGAATGAACAAGCGAAAGGTGACCCTGGCCGCGGCAGCGGCCGGCGTGCTCACCGGTGCGGCAGGTCTCAGCCTGCTCGCCATGCCCGCAGGCGCAGGCCAGCCACCATCCCTGCCGACCGTCTCCCCGGAAACCCTGGTGGAGCAGGTCCTGACCGCGAAGCCGGGCGCGTTCGGCGGCACCGTGGAGGTCGACAACAAGCTCGGTCTCCCGGCCATCGCCGAGATCCCGCAGCTCGCCGACGGCAAGCACAGCGCGCGGATCTGGACGGACGGCAACGGCAAGTTCAGGCTCGCGCTGCCGAACGGCCAGTCCGAGCAGACCGTCGTGAACGACGGCACCACCTTGTGGTCGTGGAACTCGGCGGACAACGAGGTGACGAAGTCCGAGGGCTTCGACAAGCTCGGTTCCGGCAAGCCGGACTCCGCCGAGCAGAAGGCGGCCGACCCGGCCTCCGCGGCCAAGGAGATCATCGGCAAGACCAAGGAGTTCAGCGACATCACGGTCGACGGCACGGCCCGCGTGGCCAACCGCGCGGCCTACGAGCTGGTGCTGACTCCGAAGGCCACCGAGAAGACCCTGGTCCGCGAGGTCCGGATCGCGGTCGACTCCGAGCTGAAGATGCCGCTGCGGGTCGCGGTCCTCACCAACGGCACCGCGGAACCGGCGGCCACCGTCGGCTTCAGCGAGATCAACGCGGGGCCGCAGGACGCGAAGCTGTTCCAGTTCACGCCGCCGGCCGGCGCCAAGGTCACCACGCCCGAGGCCAAGGAGAACGAGAAGCGGCAGCACCCGATGCCGGAGCTGGGTCTGGAGCAGGCGCTGCAGGGTGAGAACCCGCAGATCTTCGGCAGCGGCTGGGACACGGTCGTCGGGGCGAGGATCCCGGCGGAGGCCATGACCAAGGTGCCGGCGGAGGCTCAGGGGCTGGTCGACCGGTTCACGAAGAAGGTCAGCGGCAGCTGGGGCACCGGCAAGCTGTTCACCACCAAGGTCGCCACGATCCTGATCGCGGACGACGGCCGCGTGGTCGCGGGTGCCGTGCCCGAGCAGGTGCTGTTCGACACGATCGGACAGGTGAAGTGACCACCTCGACCAGCGCGCCGGTGACGACGGAGAAGTCCACCGCCGTCGCCGCGCGGACCAGGGGTCTGCGCAAGGAGTACGGGAGCACGGTCGCCGTCGACCGCGTCGACCTGGAGCTGCCGGAGGGGGCCGTGCTCGGCATGCTCGGCCCCAACGGGTCGGGCAAGACGACCACGATCCGGATGCTGCTCGGGTTGGTGCGACCGACGCAGGGGGAGATCGAGCTGCTCGGCAAGCCCCTTCCGGACGGGGCGGAACAGTCGCTTCCGCACGTGGGCGCGCTGGTCGAGGGTCCGGGGTTCCACCCGTTCCTGAGCGGGCGGGAGAACCTCGTCAGGTGTGCCGCGTTCGAACCGCTCCTGCACAAGCGCGACATCAAGCAGGCGGTCGAGGACGCGCTCGAACGCGTCGGGCTCGCCCAGGCGGCCCACCGCAGGTACCGGGGGTACTCGCTCGGCATGAAGCAACGTCTCGGCCTGGCCGCGGCGTTGCTCGTGCCGCGCAAGCTGGTCGTGCTGGACGAGCCGACCAACGGCCTCGACCCGGCGGGCACGCGCGAGATCCGCAGGATCATCGCCGAGCTGCACCGGCAGGGCACGACCGTGCTGGTCTCCAGCCACCTGCTGAGCGAGGTCGAGGCGACCTGCACGCACGTCGCCGTCCTGCACCGCGGAACCGTGGTGGCGCAAGGAGAGCTGACCGAGCTGCTGCAGGCGGGCGGCTCGGCGCTCCAGGTGATCACCCCGGACGTCGAGACCGCGCTGAGCGCACTGCGCAGCGCCAAGATCTCCGCCCGGCCGCTCGGTGAGGGCCTGCGGGTCGAGCTCGCCGGGACGTCCGCCCCGCAGGTGATCGAGACGCTGGTGAAGGCCGGTGTCGGCGTCTACGAGGCGACGCGGTGGAAGACCGGCCTGGAGGAGCTGTTCGCGCGGCTCACCGAGGCCGAGGAGGCGGAGCGCGGTATGTCCTCTGTGGACACACTGGACGGAGGGCCGCGATGATCGCGCGTCAGTTCGGTTCCGAGGTGCGGTGGATGCTGCGGCGGCCGCGGACCATCATCGGGTTGTTCGGCCTGGTCCTGGTGCCGATCATCATCAGCTTCGGCATCTGGGCCGCGGGCGACAGCGGCGGCGGGCCGGGGCTGGCCGCGATCCTGCAGGGCAACGGCCTGGTCGTGCCGATCTTCACGTTGTTCCTGTCGCTCAACCTGCTGCTGCCGCTGGTGGCGTCGATCTGGGCGGCGGACGGCCTCGCGGGCGAGGCGCAGCACGGCACGTTGCGCGGACTGCTGGTCGCGCCGGTGTCACGGGTGCGGCTGCTGTTCGTGAAGCTGTTCGGGCTCACCGCGATGTCGCTCTTCGCCGTCACGCTGATGGCGGTCGTGGGCATCATCGCCGGCACCGCGTTCCTGGGCACCAGCGGCATGGTGACGCTCACCGGGACGACGTTGAGCACCGGTGAAGGCCTGCTGCGCATCGCGTTGTTCATCGTGCTGGTGACGTTCCAGATGGTGTCGATCGGCGCGGTCGCCCTCGCCGTCAGCGCGACCACCGAGCACCCGCTGGTGGTGCAGGCGGCGACGATGACGACGATCATCGTGTTCCAGGTGCTGGGGCAGTTCTCCTCGCTGCACTGGCTGCACCCGTTCCTGATCACGACCGGCTTCCCCGGTCTGGTCGACGTGATGCGCGATCCGATGCCGACCGACCAGATCTGGAACAGCACGCTGCTCGCGGGCTGCTACCTGCTGATCGGCACGGGACTGGCGGCGATCCGCCTGGTCACGAAGGACAGCTAGTTCTCGATGAACGGCGCATTCGTCCACGTGAGGCGGACGAATGCGCCGTTCATCGATTTCACCGGAAACCGCCCTCGCTGTTGATCACCTGGCCGGTGATCCACTCGGCGTCGTCGGTGCAGAGCCAGGAGACCAGCCGGGCGGCGTCGTCCGGCTCGCCCCAGCGCCCGAGCGGCATCCGTTCCCGCACCCACGCCCTCGTTTCCTCGTTCGCGTAGCCGGTGTCGGTCGGGCCGGGGTTCACGGCGTTGATCGTGATCCCCTGCCTGATCAGGTGGTGCGACAGCGTCGACATGATGCCCACCAACGCGCCCTTCGACGCCGCGTACGCGACCTCGTTCGGCATCGGCCCCAGGTTCTGCCCGGAGGTCATGAACACGACCCGCCCGCCACGCGCGCCGTCGTGCTGACGCGCAAACGCTTGCATCAGCAGGATCGACGACCGCGTGTTCACCGCGTAATGCCGGTCGAGCATGGCCGCGTCCAGCTTGCCCAACGGCCCGTCCGACCCGCTGAGCGCGTGGTTGCACACGAGCACGTCGACGCGCCCGTACGCCTCGACCGCGGCGGCCACGAGCTGGTCCGGTGCGTCCGGCTCGGTCAGGTCAAGGCCGACGTGCCGCACGCGACCACCGATGCCCGCGATGACGTCGTCGATCGAGTCGGCACCCCACGGTTGCGAAGCGTCGTGCGACACGTGGTGCTGCACGAACAGATCCGCGCCCAACGACGCCAGCCGGGACGCGATCGCATACCCGATGCCCTGCCACCTGCTCACGCCCGTGACGAGTGCGACTCGTCCTTCAAGAGATCCCATAGGACCCCCAGCTAACCGATTCGGGCAACGCCGTCCAAGTCAATTTGGAGCCGCACGCGGTCACCCACCGACACCGGCCCGACGGCCTCGTACTCGTCGCCGTCGATCTCCACGAGCAACCGCACGTGATCACGCCGATGCACGCGCTCCAGCACAGTGCCCTCCAACGGCCCGGAGTCGTCCACCCGCAACGCCGTGGCCCGCAACCCGACCCGCGCGACGTCCAGCCCGACGAACGAACCGGGCACGAACTTGTTGCACCCCAGGAACTTCGCGGTCTCCACGTCGACCGGCGACGACCACACCTCGGCCGGCGGCCCGACCTGCACGATCCGGCCGCGCGACATGATCGCCACCCGATCGGCCAGCGTGAACGCCTCGTCGTGGTCGTGCGTCACGACCAGCGCGGTCGTCGCGGCCTCGCGCAGCAACCGCGCCAGGTCGACCGCGAGCTGCTCCCGCAACGCCCGGTCCAGCGCCGACAGCGGTTCGTCCAGCAGCAACAACCGCGGCGAAGGAGCCAGCGCGCGTGCCAGCGCCACCCGTTGCTGCTCCCCGCCGGACAGCTGCGTCACGCGCCGGTCCGCATACCCCTGCAGTCCGACGAGCTCCAGCAACGACAGCACCCGCTTCTCGCGTTCCTCGCGGTCCACCCGGTGCATCCGCAGCCCGAAAGCCACGTTCCCGGCCACCGAACGGTGCGGGAACAGCTGCCCGTCCTGGAAGACGAGCCCGAACTCGCGCCGGTGCACCGGAACGCCCGCCAGGTCCGCCGCATCCCACCGCACCGAACCGGAGGAAGGCTTCTCCAACCCGGCGATCGTGCGCAGCAGCGTCGACTTCCCGCAGCCCGAAGGCCCCAGCAGAGCCACGACCTCGCCGTCCGCCACCGACAGCGACACGTCCGACACCGCGGCCGTCTGTCCATATCGGACAGTGATCGAGTCGAGCTCCAGCGCCATCAGAACTCCCCGCTGCTCGGCACGCGCAACCGCTCGATCAGCAGCACGCACCCGACCGTGACGACCATCAGCAGCGCGCACGCCGCGTAGGCCATCTGGCTGTTCAACTCCCCCGGCCGCGCCATCAACCGCGCGATCACCACCGGCAACGTCGGCGCGTCCGGCCGCGCCAGGAAGCTCGTCGCCCCGAACTCCCCCAGCGCCACCACGTACCCGAACCCGGCCGCCGCCACCAGCGACCGTCCGACCAGCGGCAGGTCCACCTCGCGCCACACCCGCGGCGGCGAGGCGCCCAGCGTCGCCGCCGCCTGCCGCAGCCGTTCGTCCACGGCCCGCAACACCGGCAACACCATCCGCACGATCAACGGCGTCACCACCAGGGCCTGCGCCAACGGCACCAGCAGCGGCGAAGTCCGGAAGTCGCCCGGCAACGCGTCCATCGTCACCAGGTACCCGAAACCGACCGTCACCGCCGACACACCCAACGGCAGCATCAGCGCCGTGTCCAGCACCTCGGCGACCCTGCCGCCCGACCGCCTCAACCCGACCAGCACCACCGCCGAGAACACCCCGACCACCAACGCCACCAGCGTCGCGTCGAACGCCGTCCGCACCGAGTTCACCGCCGCGTCGAGCCCGGTCACCGCCAGCGTTCCGCGATCACCGCGCGACGCCAGCGCCGCGTACCCCGCGAAGCTCCAACCGTCCCGAGTGGACAGCGAGCGCGCCAGCAACCCGACGACCGGCGTCAGCAGCGCCACCACGACGGCAAGAGCAGCAAGAACGACGTACCACTCGCCACCGGAGGGCCGCCGCGCCAGCTCCTCCCTGCCGCGCAACGACAACGCGGTCTCCCGGCGGCGCCGGGCCAGCGCTCCCAGCACGAGCACCGCCAGCACCGCGGCGAACTGCAGCAACGACAGCGCCGCCGCACCGGACAGGTCGAACAGCTCGACCGTCCGCAGGTAGATCTCGGTCTCCAGGGTCCGGTACCGCGACCCGCCCAGCACCAGCACGACACCGAAACTGGTGGCGCAGAACAGGAACACGACCGCCGCCGCGGACCCGATCGCGGGCGCCAACGCCGGCAGCACGACCGAGACGAACGCTCGCGGCCGAGAAGCCCCGAGCGCCCGAGCCGCGTCCTCGGCCCGTCGATCCGTGTGCGCCCACAGCCCGCCCACGGTCCGCGCGACCACCGCGACGTTGAAGAACGCGTTGGCCAGCACGATCGGGAGCACCCCGCCGTCCGGCCAGAACGTCCGGAACGCCAGACCCACCACCACGGTCGGCAGCACGAACGGCACCATCACGGCCGCGCGCACGATCCCGAGGCCCCGCAGCCGGCACCGGGCCAGCACGAACGCCACCGGCAGCCCGGCGGCCACCGCGACCAGGGTCGACGCGGCGGCCTGGCCGAGGGTGAAGCCGACGAGCTGCCAGGTCTCGGCCGAGAACATCGCCTCGGCGACACCGCCCTCGCGGAAGCCCAGCGAGACGATGGCCAGAACCGGCCAGGCGAAGAAGAGCGCGAGGAAGGCCAGCGGCAGCGAGGAAGCCGCCGACCAGCCGGAACGCGCCGAGATCAGCCCTGCACGAGCTTGCGCCACTGCTCGACCCAGGCTTCGCGGTTGTCCTTCACCTTGTCCGCGGGCAGGGTCTGCGGGTTCGGCGGCAGCGGGGCGTCCTTGGCCCACGACGCGGGCAGCGCGACGCCCTCACGTGACGGGTAGACGTACATCTGCTCGGCGACCTGGGCCTGGAACTTCTCGCCCAGCAGGAAGTCGAGCACCTTCTGCGCGTCAGCGGGGTTCCTGGCCCCGGCCAGCACGCCCGCGTACTCGACCTGCCGGTAGCAGGTGTCCAGCACGGCCTTCGTCTTCCCGCCCTCGGCCGACGGCGACGAGGCGTAGGACACCACGATCGGCCGCGTGCCCTTGGTGGCGGAGAACTCCTGGTTGTAGGCCTCTTCCCAGCCGCTCACGACCTTGACGCCGTTGGCCTTGAGCTTGGTCCAGTACTCCTGCCAGCCGTTCTCGCCGAACTTCGCGATCGTGCCGAGCAGGAACGCGAGCCCCGGCGAGGACGTGGCGGGGTTCTCCACGACCAGCTTGTCCTTGAACTTGGGGTCGACGAGGTCCTCGTACGAGGCCGGCTCCGCGCCGCCGAGCTTCGCGGGGTCGATGTTCAGGCACACGTCACCGACGTCCACGGCGTGCAGACGCCCGGTGTCGTCGACCTCGTACCGCTGCGCGCCCTTCGAGGCCTCCGGCGAGGCGTACGCGGCGAACACGCCCTCGGACAGCGCCCGCGAGGCGAACGTCGAGTCGACGCCGAACGCGAGGTCGCCGATCGGGTTGGCCTTGGTGAGCACCAGCTTGTTCGTCAGCTCGCCCGCGTCACCGTTCGCGATCTGCTTGACCGTGATCCCCGAGGACTTCTGGAACTCGTCCAGCACCTCCGGCTTCACGACGAACGAGTCGTGGGTCACCAGCGTGACCTCGTGCGTCTGCGGCGCGGTCGACGTACCGGCCGAACAACCGGTCAGCGCCAAAGCGGCGGCGACAGCGAAAATCCTTCTCACGTCAAATCTCTCCCTACGCCGGTATGACCCGGATCAGGTGGACGGTCGAGGGCTTGCGAGCCCTCCTCTCAGCCCGGCGCTTCACCGGACTCCCGTGGCAAACGCGCAGCTTACGTGACGTGGTGGGACGATCAGGACATGGCCGAGCTGTTGAGCGACGATCAGTTGAAGGACCTGCTGCCCAAGCTGCCCGACTGGACCGCCCAGGACGGGGTGCTGGTCAGGACCGTGGAGCTGGAGAGCTTCGCGCAGGCGATCATGGTCGTGAACCGGGTCGCGGAGATCGCGGAGAACGACAACCACCACCCGGACGTCGACATCCGGTACAAGACCCTCACCTTCCGCCTGAGCACCCACTACAAGGGAGGAATCACCGCGCTCGACGTATCTCTCGCCGAGGAAATCGACGGAGTCCTGGACGCGCTGGCCTGATTCGGTCAGGATGTGCGCTGCCGCCGCCCGCGGATATGGAGAGGGAACCCCCTCATGCGGTTGCGCACACCTCTGTTCGTCGTGGCGCTGGCAGGCAGTCTTCTGATCGCACCGGCGGCGGCTCAGGCCGTGCCGTGCGCCCTGACGGACACGATGATCAAGGCCAGCTTCGCCTGGCTCGACAAGGGCACCGATCTCAAGGCGAACAACTGGTCCAACGCGAACTTCCACGTCGGCAACCTCGCCCAGGTGCGGACGACGGGCATCAGCAACCACAAGACGTGGCCGTGGGTGCAGGCGAACAAGTACCTGCTGCCCCTCGACCCGGCGAACCCGTACGCCCCGGACCCGCAGTCCAGCGGCGAGGCCTACCTCGACGTGTCGTACTTCCACCCGCAGCCGGAAGTGCTCCAGCCGCTGCGGGACAACCTGTACGCCCAGGCCAAGACCGGGAAGTACGACTACTGGAAGTCACCGGACGCGCTGAACATGTCCCTGCCGTCGTTCACCCGCATCGCCGTGGCGGATCTGAACCAGGACCTGCTCGACTACTCGTACAAGTCCTACCGCTCACTCAAGCACCGCACGTTCAACGAGGTCACGGGCCTGTGGAGCCTGAACGTGCAGACCAACGGCTGGGCCGTGCAGGGCCTCGCCAAGGCGATCCTGGCGCTGCCGAAGGACAACCCGTACCGGGCCGACTACGCCAGGACGCTGCGCAGGTCCGCGCACACCCTGCGGTACCTGCAGCACCACGACGGTTTCTGGGGCGCCACCGGCAAGGACTCCGCGGCCACCGCGATGATCACCTACGCGTTCGCGGCGGGCATCAACGCGGGCGTGCTCGACAAGGACACCTACCTGCCGTACGTGCAGAAGGGCTGGCAGGCGCTCCTCACCGCGCTGGACACCGACGGCATGCTCGGCTGGGTCGCGGCCCGCAACTCGTGGAAGCCCGCCTCAGCCGGCGACACCGCTGGGTTCGCTGTGGGCAGCTTCCTCATCGCCGGGCAGCAGCTCGTCCCGCTGACGCCGGGTTGCTAGGCCGATCGCCACGAGCGTGAGCATCCCGGCCGCCGGGTAGCCCCAGCCGAGCACCACGAAGTACCAGGGCCGCGGGAAGTCCCAGATGTTCGGCTGGGCCAGCAGCAGGAACGAGATCAGGTAGCCGCCGGTCAGCAGCACCCACAGACCGGCGGTGATCTTGCACAGGAGGTGTCCGCCCTCGTAGATCAGCCACAGCAGGGCGGGCACCATCCACACCCAGTGGTGACTCCACGAGATCGGCGACACCAGCAGTCCGAGCATCTGCACGCTGATGATCAACGCCAGCACGTCCTTGGTCCTGCTGACCGCGAACCACGTCAGCGCGGCCGCGACCAGCACGGCGACCAGGTAGATCGGCCCGGTCTTGACGTCGTACCCGACCGTGCGGCTCAACGCCCCGCGCATCGACTGGTTGATCGCGCTGCCGACCGGCCCGACCCGGCTCGCGTCACCGAGCAGCTCGAACCAGAACTTGTCCGACTGCGACGGCGAAATCGCCCAGCCGATGCCGTACACCGCCACAAACGCGACGAACGACCACACCGCGGCCATCCACCGGCGTTGGACCAAGAAGTACAAACCGGAGATAGCGGGCGTCAGCTTGATGCCCGCCGTGAAACCCACGCCCGCGCCACCGACCCAGTTGCGCGCACTCGCGAGCGTGCCGATCAGGATCGCGCACAGCACCAGGTTGATCTGCCCGTAGTTGAGCGTCGTGCGCACCGGCTCGATCCACAGCACCAGCGCGGTCCACATCATCGCGCGCCGCGGATCGCCCAGCTTCAACAGCTTGAGGCTCGTGCGCACGATGAAGTACAGGCAGGCCAGGCAGATCAGCTGCCAGACCCACCGCGACGCCTCCCACGGGATCCAGCTCATCGGCGTGAAGATCGCGGCCGCGAACGGCGGATACGTGAACGGCAACGGGAACACGTCCGCGTACTGGTCGAGCCGCCACTCGTACAGGTCGCCGGAGAACAGGTGCGGCGAGCCGTTGCGGTACACGAGCAGGTCGATCATGGTCATCTTGACCTGGAACTGGACCAGGAGCAGGTTCCCGACGACCGACAACCCAAGCAGCCACGGCGCTACGGAGAGCACACGCGCTTCCACAGCACGGAGTTTCACCCCGAAAACGTTACCCGAGGCAACGAACGGGGGTACCCCGGCGTCATAAGGACGGGAGAGATCGCAAGAGGGAGTTTCGTCAGTCATGTCTGTTGATGTTGTCGTCGCCGCCATCGCCGCCCTGGCCATGCTGGGGGTCGCGTTCGGAGTGTTCGCCGTGGCCGCCCGCACCAGGGGCAACGTGTAAAGCCGATGCAGCGCAAGCAAAAGGGGTGAGCCTCCTTTGTGGAGACTCACCCCTTCACTTGCATCTCACGTGCTTCTGCGGCGGTTAGAAATAGTGCGCACGACCGCCGACCGGCTTGCCCACTGCGCCGAGGACGGCGAGGATCGCGCCGATCACCAGAAGCACCACTCCGATGGTCGTCAGAATGCTGATACCGGCCAGCCATCCGACGACGAGCAGGATCAGACCGAGAACGATCATGACACCTCCAGGTGGGGAATCCTTCTCTGGGCTACCCCACAGAGGTCGGTACAAACCTAATCGAGTGAAGCGAGCAGTTCACGGGCTTCCCCGGTCCCCGCGGACCCCAGCTCCTCGTAGATCTGCACCGCTTCGGCCAGTGCCGTCCGAGCAGCTCCGCGGTCTCCCGCCGCGATGTGGGCCTTCGCCAGCCCAGCCAGCGCATCGGCCAGATCAGCGACGCTGTGGATGGCCCTCAGCATCGACACCGCCCTCTGGTACTGAACCGCGGCCTCGCCGTGACTCCCCATGGTCAGGTAGATGTCGCCGAGGGTCTCGTAGACCGTGGTCACGGCAACGGTGCCCACCCGGTCATCGAGCTCCGCGTACAGCGCGTCCGACTCGAGACACAGCTCAAGGCCGCGCGCGCTGTCACCCAGCAGGTGATGAACACGGCCGAGCGCACCCAGGAACAAAGCTCTTTGGTACTCGCTCACGAGCCCACCCACAGCGATGGGATGCACACGCTGCAACGCCTCCAACGCGTCCGGCAACCGCTCCTGCATTTCGAAGACAAATGCCAGACCACGGGAGACGTCCACACGCCCGTTGTTGTTGCCCCGCACCTCTTCACACCGCAGCGCGGAGCGCAGGTGGTGTTCCGCCTGGAGGTAGTCGGTTTTGGCGATGTACACGCCTCCGAGCGAACGGTGCAGCCGGGCTTGGCCGAAAACATCGTCCCGCCGTTGCGCTGCGGCCAGGGCGAGCAGTTCGGCTGCCTCGACCTCGACCAACCGCCTCGGTCGCAGCAACGGGAGGTGCAGGGTGTAGCCCAGCCGCCACACCAGATCGTCCGCGCCGGCTGCCACCATCTCCGTCAACACCCTCAGCAGCACCCTCCATTCGACGCGGAACCACTCATCTGCGGCCTGCCAGTCCGGGATCGCGGCCAGGACGACGGCAGGTGAGGGTGGCGCCAGCGGCGTCCAGCTGACGGTGAGCTCCGTCCGCTGGTTCGCCTCCAGCGAGGTGTGCAGGTAGTGGTCGAACATGCGGTGCAACGCATCGGCCCGCTGGTCCGGCGGCAACTCGGCGGCGCGCTCGGCGACGTAGTCCCGCACGAGGTCATGCAGGATGAAACGGGTGCCCTGAGCCATGACCAGGCTGCCGTTGGCGAGTTCGGTGAGCATCCGCCGGGCTTGCACGCGTGAGACCCCGGCGAGGCTCGCCGCGGCCTCGACGGAGAAGTCCGGACCAGGATGCAGACCCAGCAGCACGAACACTCCGGCAGCAGCCTCGCCGACCGCCCGCAACGACCACGAGAAGACCGCGCGGACACCAGAGGCGTCGTCGAGGTCGAGTGCGTCGAGCCGCTCCTGCTCCAGCTCGTCCGCGAGTGACGTGAGCGAATCCCCGAACGCCGCGCGGGCGGCCACGATGCCGAGCGCCAGCGGCAACCCCGCGCACCGCTTGACCAGCCGCAACACCGCGTCCGGCTCGGCCGCGACCCGAGCCGCGCCGATCCGGTCGGTCAGCAGGCCGACCGCGGCGGGCTCGTCCATCACGTCCAGCGCGACCGGCTGGGCGCCCTTCCTCGCGACCAGCCCGCTGAGCCGGTTGCGGCTGGTGACCAGCACCAGGTTCGCCGCACCACCGGGCAGCAGCGGACGGACCTGCGCCACGTCACGGGCGTTGTCGAGCAGCAGGAGCACCCGCCGTTCGGCCAGCGCCGACCGGTAGGCGGCGAGCAGTGCGTCCTCGGAGGCGGGGACGTCCTTCGCGGGCACGCCGAGCGCCAGCAGGAAGTCGCGGGCCGCGGTGAGCGGGTCCAGCGGCTCGGCCCGCGTGTCGAAGCCGCGCAGGTTCACGTACAGCTGGCCGTCCGGGAAACGGTCGGCGACCTGGTGCGCCCACTCGAGCGCGAACGCGGTCTTGCCGACCCCGCCGATGCCGTTGATGGCCGAGATGAGCACGGGTTCGCCCGGTCGCGTGGCCAGCATCCGGGTCAGCCGGGCCAGTTCCTCTTCGCGGCCGACGAAGTGCGGGACCCCGGCCGGAAGCTGACGCGGCACCGAGGCACTCGGCACCTCGCCGCTCAGCACCTGCTCGTGCGCCTCGCGCAGCCGTGGGCCGGGGTCGACGCCGAGCTCGTCGACCAGGCGGTCGCGGACCTCCTGGTAGACCGCGAGCGCCTCGGCCTGTTGGTTGGAGCGGTGCAGGGCGAGCATCAGCTGTGCCGAGAACGTCTCGCGCAACGGGTAGCGCCGCACCAGCGCCCGCAGCTCCGGCACCAGCACGTCGGTGTCGCGAGCCAGGTCCTGGTCGATTCGGCGTTCCAGCGCGACGACCTGCTCCTCCACCAGCCGCGGCACGTCGTCTCGGTGCAACGACTCCGAGGCGACGTTCGCCAGCACCGGGCCGCGCCACAGCTCCAGCGCGGCACGGTGTTCGCCCTGGCTCGCGAGCGCGCGGAAGCGGCTGAGGTCGAGCTGGTCCGGCCGGACCAGGGCCGAGTAGCCGCGCGACGACGTCTGCACGCAGTTCGCGTCCCCCAACGCCTGCCGCAGCCTGCTCACCGTCATCTGCAACGTCTTGTGCGCGCGGTCCGGGGCGGGCGGTTCACCGTCCCAAACGCGGTCGATCAGCTCGTCGACGGTCACGAGCTCGTTGGCGCGCAACAACAGCGTGGCCAGCAGGACACGGCCGCGGCCGGCGGGAACGGGAACCGGTACGCCGTCGGCGAGCACCTCCAACGGCCCCAGCACCCGGTACTCGGCGATCACACCAGGTGATTCTAGGTACGCGTCCAAGTCCTGAACACGCCGAAGGCCCCTCACGCAGAGGGGCCTTCGCACAGGTGGCACATCAGACGTTGAAGCGGAACTCCACCACGTCGCCGTCGGCCATCACGTAGTCCTTGCCCTCCATGCGGACCTTGCCCGCCGCCTTCGCCTCGGCCTTCGACCCCGCCGCGACCAGGTCCTCGAACGAGACGACCTCGGCCTTGATGAAGCCCTTCTCGAAGTCCGTGTGGATGACGCCCGCGGCCTGCGGGGCCGTCGCGCCCCGCGGGATGGTCCAGGCGCGCGCTTCCTTCGGGCCCGCGGTCAGGTAGGTCTGCAGGCCGAGGGTGTGGAAGCCGGCGCGGGCCAGCGAGTGCAGGCCCGGTTCGTGCTGGCCGATCGACTCCAGCAGCTCGCGCGCCGACTCCTCGTCGAGCTCCAGCAGCTCCGACTCGACCTTGGCGTCCAGGAACACCGCGTCGGCCGGGGCCACGAGCTCGCGCAGCTCCTTCATGCGGGTCTCGTTGCTCAGCACGCCCTCGTCGGCGTTGAAGACGTAGAGGAACGGCTTCGTCGTCAGGAGCGAGAGCTCGCGGATCAGCGAGTGGTCCACTTCGGACTGCGCGGCGAACAGGGTGCGACCGGAGTCGAGGATCTCCTTGGCCTTCTGCGCGGCCTCGAGGGCGGGACGGCGGTCCTTCTGCATCCGCGCCTCCTTCTCCAGGCGCGGGATGGCCTTCTCCAGGGTCTGGAGGTCGGCGAGGATCAGCTCGGTGTTGATCGTCTCCATGTCGGAGGCCGGGTCCACGCGGCCGTCGACGTGCACGACGTCCGGGTCGTCGAAGACGCGGATGACCTGGCAGATCGCGTTGGCCTCGCGGATGTTGGCGAGGAACTTGTTGCCGAGGCCCTCACCTTCCGACGCGCCCTTCACGATGCCCGCGATGTCGACGAACGACACGACGGCCGGCACCTCGCGCTCGGAGCCGAAGATCTCGGCGAGCTTGGTGAGGCGCGCGTCCGGCAACGGCACCACGCCGACGTTCGGCTCGATGGTCGCGAACGGGTAGTTCGCGGCGAGCACGTCGTTGCGCGTGAGCGCGTTGAAGAGGGTGGACTTGCCGACGTTGGGCAGGCCGACGATACCGAGGGTCAAACTCACGGGTGACGAGTCTACGGCAGGCCACGGTGATGTCCGATTCCCGCGAGCCATTGCCCGTTCCCGCTGGCAGGATCGTTGACATGGTCATTGACGAAGAGCACGCGTATCGGGTGTGCGCCGCACGTGACGCCCGTTTCGACGGGTGCTTCATCCACGCGGTCCGCACGACCGGCATCTACTGCCGGCCGTCGTGCCCCGCGGTGACCCCGAAGCGCCGCAACAGCCAGTTCTTCCTGACGGCCGCGGCCGCGCAGTCGGCCGGGTTCCGCGCCTGCCGCCGGTGCCTGCCGGACGCGGTGCCGGGCTCGCCCGAGTGGAACCTGCGCGCCGACCTGGCCGCCCGCGCGATGCGGCTGATCAGCGACGGCGTCGTCGAACGGGACGGCGTCTCCGGTCTCGCGTCGAAGCTCGGCTACTCGGAACGCCACCTCACCCGCGTCCTGACCGCCGAGCTGGGCGCCGGGCCGCTGGCTCTGGCCCGCGCCCACCGCGCGCACGCCGCCCGGCTGCTCATCGAGACGACCGAGCTGCCGTTCGCCGACATCGCGTTCGCGGCCGGGTTCGCGTCGGTCCGCCAGTTCAACGACACCATCCGCATGGTCTTCGCCTCGACGCCGTCCGACATGCGCGGCCGCGGCAAGGCCCCCGTCGGCACGCCGGGCCGGATCGTGCTGCGGCTGCCGTACCGGCCACCGTTCGACGCGGCCGGGATGCTCGCGCACTTCCGCGCGAACGCGCTGCCGGGCGTGGAGGAGGTGACCGCCGACTCCTACGCGCGGACGCTCTCGCTGCCCCACGGCGAGGCGACGGTCCGGCTGACGTTCCCCGCCGACCACGTCCTGTGCTCGCTGCGGCTGGCCGACATGCGCGACCTGGGGGCGGCGGTCTCCCGGGTCCGCCGGCTGCTCGACCTCGACGCCGACCCGGTGGCCGTGGACTCGTTCCTGGGCGCGGACCCGGTGATCGGCCCGCTGGTCCGCGCAACGCCCGGAATCCGGGTGGCGGGCAGCGTCGACGGGGCCGAGACCCTGCTGCGGCTGGTCGCGCCGTACGCCGGCGTGCCGTTGCAGGTCCCGGACGGCGCGTTGACCCACCTCTACTCGGCGGGCGACCACCCGGTCACCGAGGCGCTGGCCACCGGCAGACTCGCGGTGGACGTGGGGCGCTCGTTCGAGGACCTGACCGCGGAACTCGCACCCCTGGTCGGCCCACGAGTGGCCGACGAGGTGGCCATGCGGGTGCTGGGCGCACCGGACGTGCTGGTGCTCCCCGAGAGCATGCGATCCCTGGCTTCCCACGGCCCCGACTGGCGGCCGTGGCGCTCCTACGCGGGAGCACACCTGACGAGGAAGGCAGCAACATCATGAGCGTCGCGCACACGTCCACTGTGGACACCCCGGCGGGGCCGTTCACCGCGATCGTCGCGCCGGACGCAGCGGTGCTGGCCAGCGGCTGGACCGCGGACATCGCCCTGCTGACGCCCCAGATCCACGCGACCCTGATGCCGTCGGAGATCACGCCCAAGCGCGACCTGGGCGACGTCACCAAGGCCGTCATCGCCTACCACGAAGGCGACCTGACCTCGATCGACTCGGTGGAGGTGCGGCAGAAGTCCGGCCCGTTCCTGCAGCACGCGTGGGACGTTCTCCGCACGGTCCGCGCCGGCGAGCCCGTCACCTACAGCGAGTACGCGGAACTGGCCGGACGTCCGGCCGCGATCCGTGCCGCAGCCTCGGCCTGTGCGCGCAACTCCGCGGCGCTGTTCGTGCCGTGCCACCGGGTGATCCGGGTCGGCGGCAACCTGGGCGGGTTCCGCTGGGGCCTGGACGTCAAGCGCTGGCTGCTCGCCCACGAGGCCTAACCGACGAGGGTGATCTCCGGCGCGGACCCTGTCAGCAACTCCGTCTCGCACCGCGGGCACGGGGTCGTGACCGGGCCCGTGCCGGAGGCCAGGTGGCCTTCGAGGCCCAACCAGTCGTCGATCCCGTTGTCACGGCAGGTGTGGCAGCCGACGCGGTAGTGCAGCCGCACCCGCGGTTCCGCGGCCAGTTCGGAAGCCCGCACCTCAGGCTTCGTCAGGTCGTCGAACGGCGCCCACCACGACGTGATCCGGCACCGCAGTGCGCGCTCGGCACCGTGGTCGGTCGTGTCGAACGCGCTCACCCGGATCGGCGCGGGGTGCTCGTCGGTCGCGCACAGGCCGTACGACATGCCGTGCCGCAGCTGCACAACGCGCCCCACTCGGCGGCACACGAAGCAGTCGTGCGAGTACTCCAGCCGGTTCGACCACACGAAGTGGGCGGCCGGGGTGACCGTGACGCGCGCGGTGATCTCCACGTGGGACAGCACAGCCCGAGGCTAATGGCGCGACCCGAACGCTGCCGTGCGACGTCGCGGCTGAGCCCGTAACCCGCCTGCCGAGCAGCTAGGTGGATGAAGGGCGCCTTCCTCCACACCAGGTGGAGGAAGGCGCCCTTCATCCACCTCACCAGACGACGGGTTGCGGACAAGATTTCCGGCTACACCGCGCCGGCGTCCAGCCGCGCACTAACCCAGTGACACCTCCAGCGTGGATCCCGTGCGCGCCTTGCGGACCCTCAACCGGGTGGGAATTCGCTGCCGCAGTTCCTCCACGTGCGACACCAGTCCCACCACTCGGCCACCGGCGCGCAGCTCGTCGAGCGTGTTCATCACGATGTCGAGCGTGTCGGAGTCGAGCGTGCCGAAGCCCTCGTCGACGAACAGCGTGTCCAGCAGCGCGCCGCCGGTCTCGTTGGCCACGACGTCGGCCAGCCCGAGCGCGAGCGACAGCGAGGCCAGGAACGACTCGCCGCCGGACAACGTCTTCGCGGGACGGGACCGGCCCGAGTAGTCGTCCAGCACGTCGAGGCTCAGGCCGCCGCGGGTGCCGCGGGCGCCGGCCGAGTCGGAGTGCACGAAGCTGTAGCGGCCCTGGCTCATCCGGTGCAGGCGGGCGGACGCGGCGACGGCGACCTCTTCCAGCCGGGCGGCCAGCACGTACGAGCGCAGCGTCATCTTCTTCGAGTTCTGGCCGCGGCCGTTGATCACGTCGGTGAGCGCGTCCAGCTCCGCGTACGAAGCCTCCAGGGGCTCCAGCGACTTCCACTCGGCACGCAGCCGGGCCGCCAGCTGACCGACCCGGTCCAGCGCCGCGCGGGCACGGGCCAGGCGGGTCTGGGCCTCCGACGCGGCGGCACGGGCCGAGGACGCCGCGGCGGTCACCTCGTTCAGGTCGACGGCGGTGGACGGGTCGACCTCGGCCAGTTCCTCCAGGGTGGCCATGGCGGTGGCGCGGGCGCGTTCCCAGGCGGCGATGCGGTCGTCCAGGGCCTGCAGCTTGATCGCCGGACGGGCCGCGGACAGCGCGGTGTCCACGTCCGGGAAGCCAGCTTCGGCGGCCAGAGCGGCCACGGACGCCTGCTGCTCCTCGACGCGGGCGAGGGCGTTGGCACGGGCGGTGCGGCGCTCGTCCAGCTCCACCAGCGCCTTGGCCAGCCGCAGCAGGTGGTCGCGGCGGGTCAGGACGTCCTCGTGCTCACCGCGCGCCTTGTCCAGACGGGCTCCGCGTTCCTCCACGACCGCGACCAGCGACGCGTGCTCGGTGCACAGGCCGACCAGGTCCTGCTCGACCTCGGCCTTCTCGGTGCCCAGCTCTCGGGTCTTGGCCTCCAGGCCGACGAACTCGGTCTGCCGCTGCGAACGGGTGCGGGCCAGCTCCACGGCCGCGCGGTACTCGGCCAGCGCCGCCGCGGGCTCCTCGGACCCCAGCGCCTCCCAGCAGGCCTGGATGCGCAGCTCGGCGGCGTGGGCGGCGCGTTCGGCCTCGTTGCGGCGGTCCAGCGCGGCCTGTTCCTCGCGCGCGGCCTCTTCCTCGTCGGCCGCGTCGACGCCGCCCAGCATCGGTTGCGCGGGCGCCGGATGCGACGGAGAACCGCAGACCGCGCACGGCTTGCCGCGCTGCAGGGCCGCCGCCAGCTCGATCGCCATGTTCTCCAGGCGCTGGTGGCGAACCTGCTGCAGCACGTCCTTGGCCTTCTGGTGGACGTCGATCGCCTGGTGCAGCTCGTTCTTGGTGCGCTCCAACGCCTGCGTGGCGCCGGGCAGGGCCTCGGCCGCGTCGGCACGGGTCTTCAACGACTCCAGGCGGGCGGAGGCCTCGACGGCGGCGTCCAGCTGGGCGCGGCACTGCGCGAGGCGTTCCGGCAGCACCTCCAGCTCGGCGTTCAACGCCAGCAGGCGGCGTTCCACCTGGTACGAGGCGTGCTTGAGCTCCGACAGCCTGCGCTCGTCGGACTTCTGGCGTTCCGCCTCGGCGGCCAGCTCGGCCAGGCCGCCCGCTTCCTCGCGGTGGCGCTCGGCGTCCTCGCGCAACGTGGAACCGGAATAACCCAAGCGCGCCAACGCTTCCGCCGCACGAGCCTCGTCCCGGACCGCGAACTCGTAGGACTGCTGAAGTTTCGCGATCTCCCCGTACGCGGGGACCACCGGGATCGCGCGGCGGGCCGCATCCCGCTCGGCGAACCAGGAAGCCGAGTCGGCGGCCTCCACGCGGTCGAGCATCTCGCGGGCCTCGCGGACGCGGCGGATCTGGTCGGCCTGCACGCGGGCCTGAGCCAGCAGCGCGTCCGCGCCGTCGGCCACCCCCGCCGTCTCCTCCGACAACGCCTCGGCCTCGCGAACGGCAGCGGAAAGCCTGTCCAGCACCGATTCCAGCCAACCCGGCTCGAACGACGGCTCCTCGCCCGCGGCCTCGGCCACCCGGTGCATCAGCTCGGCGGCGGCCTGCCGGCGTTCCTCCAGCACCCGCCCTGCCACCACCCGCTTGTCGCGGAACCACTTCTCGACGTCGAGGAACCGCTCGGTGCCGAAGAGCTTCTCCAGCAACACCTCGCGTTCCGCGGTGTCCGAGCGCAGGAACCGGGCGAACTCGCCCTGCGGCAGCAACACCACCTGGAAGAACTGCTCGTACGACATGCCCAGCAGGTCTTCCACCGCGCGGGCCACGTCGTCGATGCGGGTGATGCCCTCGCCGTCCCAGCCTTCGAGCCACGTCAGCGAGCACTTCGCGGGCTGGGTGGTGAACCCGCCGCCGCGCTTCTTCGGCCGGTCGAACTCGGGCGAGCGCACGATCCGGAACCGCCGCGACTGCACGGTGAGCTCCAGCGACACCGACGTCGGCACCTCCGGGTCGGCGTACTCGCACCGCAGCTTCTTCACGTCACCACGAGCGCCCGGCACGCGGCCGAACAGCGCGAACGCCACCGCGTCCAGCAGCGTCGTCTTGCCCGCACCCGTGTCGCCGTGCAGCAGGAACAGCCCGTCGGCGCCGAGTTCGTCGAAGTCGACGACCTCCGGCCGCGGGTACGGGCCGAAAGCGGTGAGCTCCAGGCGGTGCAGCCTCATTGCTCCTGCTCCCTCGCGACAGCGGAGAAAGCCTCGCGCAGCAACGACATCTCGGCCTCGGTGGGCTCGGAGCCGCGGGCGTCGGACACGAAGCAGCAAGCTACTTCCTCGTCGGTGCGGCCGCGCACCCGATCCGCGTACGTCATGGCGTGCTGCAGGCCCTGCTCCGGCCGCCACTCCACGTGCACCGCGTGCTCGAACCTGGTCTGGAGCTGCCGCAACGCGTCCATCGGCCGCACCCGGTCGGTCAGCACGACCGACAGGAAGTGGTCTTCCAACGGGGTGTGCGCCGGATCTGCCAGCACATCCGCCAGCGTGCCGGTCACCGTCGCGAGCTTGCGCGGCACCGGGAGATCACGCCGCTCCACCCCGACGAGACCGCCCGCGTCCAGCTCCACCAGCCACACCGACTTGCGCTGCCGCGCCTCGGAGAACGAGTACGCCAGCGGACTGCCCGAGTAGCGCAGGTTCTCCGCCAGCGTCTGCGGGCCGTGCAGGTGCCCCAGTGCCACGTAGTCGACGCCGGAGAACACCTGCATCGACACGTCCTGCACACCGCCCACGGCGATGGTGCGCTCGGACTCCGACGGTGCCCCGCCCGTCACGAACGCGTGCGCCAGCACCACCGACCGCGCCCCGCGCGATGCCAGGTCAGCGCGAATCCGCCGCATCGCCTCGGTCAGCACGGGCGCGTGGCCCTTGTCCGCGACGCCGAGGACGTGCCGCGCCGGTTCCGGCTCCAGGAACGGAATCCCGTACACCGCGACGGGCCCGTGCTCGTCCGCCAGCTCGACGGGCTTGTCCAGCAACGAGATCTGCGTGCGCAGGTGCAGCCCGCCCGCCGCCGCGAACTCGCCGAACACCCCGATCCGCGCCGCCGAGTCGTGGTTGCCCGGCGTGATCACGATCCGCGCCCCGGCCGCGCGGATCCGCATCAGCACCCGCGCGCACAACGACACCGCGTCGGCCGACGGCACCGCGCGGTCGTAGAGGTCGCCGGAGATGACCACGACGTCGACCTTCTCGGTGGACACCAGGTCAGCGAGGCCGCTCAGCACCGACTCCTGCTCCACGAGCAGGTCGCGGCCGTGGAAGGTCCGGCCCACGTGCCAGTCGGAGGTGTGCAGGATCCGCATGGCACCAACCGTAGAGACGGGGTCCGACAAAACTCCGGGAGGGTTCCCGGCGTGTCACCCGATCGAGTTCAACATCTCTGGGGGAGCATCATCGGTGCCGTGACCGCAGTGATCATCACCGCCTCGCTCGTCCTGGCGCTCGTCTGCGCCGGGGCGCTGGTGTTCGTCCACCGCCTCTACCAGGACAGCGTCCGCCGCACCGACGAGGCGCTCCAGGCCATCACCGCCGAACGCGCGCGCTACGACGCCCAGCAGCAGGCCCTGCAGCGGTACGAGGTGGCGTTCTCCAGCGTGAGCGGCCGTGGTGAGCTGGGCGAACAGGTCCTGGTCGAAACAGCGCGCGCACTCGGCCTGAGGGAAAACCTCCACTACACGCTCCAGACGGACGTGGCAGGCGGCGGAGCGGTGCGCCCGGACATGGTCCTCAACGTCGGCGGCGGCCGGATGGTCCCGGTCGACTCGAAGATGTCCATGGCCTGCTGGGCGGAAGCGGTCGAAACGGACGATCCCCAGGAACGCCAGGACGCGCTGCGGGTGCACGTCCGCAACATCCGCTCCCGCGCCGCCGAACTGGCCGGCAAGGGCTACCAGCGCTGGGCCGACGCGATCTACGGCACGATCATGTTCGTGCCCAACGACGGCGCCGTCGTCGCCGCTCTGGACACAGATCCCGAACTGCTGCGCTGGCTGCTCGACCGCCGCGTCTTCCTGTGCGGGCCGACCGGGTTCGCCGTGATCGCGTCGAGCGCGATGTTCGCCGTCACGGAACGGGCGCTGGCCGACGACGTGGAGCAGGTCAGGCTGCAGGCCGGCCGCGCCAACCGGGCCGCCGACACCGCCATCGAGGCCGTCAACCTCTCCACCACCCACCTGCAGCGCTTCCTCTCCGCGCGACGGCGCGAGCTGGACGCGCTGGAGGGCTTCCGGGCGAGCGTGGAACCGCTGACCGAGGCCTCCGCCACCCCCACGCCGCTCCCGCTCGTCCGAAGGGCGGACGAGCAGTCCGCGTAAAACGCACGGAGCGTGCCGCCAGGTTGCTTCTGGGTGAGAAAGCAGCGGACCCACGAACACCTAATGGCGGAACGGCTACCGTGTGCGGCGTGAGTGACGTGCGCGACCGTTCGGCGGCCTTCGACGACGACATCGAGGACTACGACGCCGTTCCGTGGAACTACCGGGCCATCTTCGGGTCGTTCAAGGGCATCCCGTGGTGGGCCGCGATCCTGTCCGCGCTGGTCCCGGCGTTCATCGGCGCGTTCATCGACATCAACTCCAGCAAGACGGTCGGCTGGACGTTCAACGCCGTGTTCTTCCTCGGCGCGCTGGCCGGCATCCTGCTGGTCCAGCGCCGCAGCCTGTTCGCGCCGATGGTTCAGCCGCCGCTGATCCTCGCCGCCACGGTGCCGACGCTCGTGCTGCTCACCGGCGGCGTCCAGAAGGGCGGCATGTCCGCCATGGCGCTCGGCCTGGCCAAGCCGTTGATCGACAGCTTCCCGGTGATGGCCATCACGACCGGTGTCACGGTCGCGCTCGGCATCATCCGCATCGTCATCCAGAAGGACCCGAACCGGCCGTCCAAGGACGAGGTCCGCGAGGCCAAGGCCGAGCTGAAGTCCCGCAGCAAGCCCGCCCCGCGCAAGCCCGCGCGTGAGGAGGCCGCGGAGGAGGAGCGTCCGCGCCGCCCCCGTCCCGAAGGCGCGCCGGCCCGTCGGCCGCGTCCCGAGGGCGCGCCGGCACGCCGTCCGCGCCCGGAAGGTGCCGCCCGCGGTGAGCGTCCGGCAGGTCAGCGCAGGCCGCGGCCACCGCGCGAGGACCGCTAGCGGGTTGTTCGCCGTCGCCCGGCGAACCACGTACAACGGATCACGGACAACAAGCCCCTGACCAGCGCGCACTCTGCCAGCATGAGTGCGATGCCTAGGGGAGAACGTCCACTGGACGCAGGTGACAGTCCACTGCTGCTGTTCGCCGCAGACCTGAGACAACTGCGCACCGACGCGGGGAAACCGAGCTACCGGGAGCTGTCCCGGCGTGCCCACTTCTCGGCGAGCACGCTGTCCGACGCGGCGGGCGGCCGGAAGCTGCCCGGCCTCGACGTCACGCTCGCCTACGTCAGGGCGTGTCACGGCGACGAGGCCGCGTGGGAGAGGCGCTGGCACGACCTCGCCGTAGCCATGGCGCAGAGCAGGGCCGCCGACGGGCCGTCCCCGTACGTGGGCCTGAACCCGTTCACGATCGAGGACGCCGACCGGTTCTTCGGTCGCGAGGCGCTCACCCACACGTTGCTCGACCGGCTCGAACGCCAGCGGTTCCTCGCGGTGTTCGGCGCCTCGGGCGAGGGCAAGTCGTCGCTGCTCAGAGCGGGTATCGCGGCGAAGTTCACGAACGCGGCGATCTGCACGCCCGGCGCCGACCCCGACGCCGCCATCGCCGACGCGCTCGCGCGGAACCCGGACCTGCTGGTCGTCGACCAGTTCGAGGAGCTCTTCACGCTGTGCGAGGACGAGGTGCAGCGCGCGGCGTTCCTCGACGCCCTGCTCTCCGCCGACTGCCGCCGAGTGATCGCGATCAGGTCCGACTTCTACCCGCACTGCGCCCAGTACCCGAAACTCGCCGACGCTCTCACCGACGCACAGGTGCTTCTCGGCACGATGACCCCTGACGAACTACGGCGTGCCATCACGCAGCCCGCCGCCGCCATGGGCTGCACGGTCGAAACGGCCCTGTTGACCACTCTCGTGGCCGAGGCAGCGGGACGCAGCGGTGTGCTCCCCCTCGTCTCGCACGCGCTGCTCGAAACGTGGCACCGCAGGCGCGGCAACACGCTCACGCTCGCCGGCTACCAGGCCGCGGGCGGCATCCAGGGCGCGCTGGCCCAGAGCGCGGAAGCCGCGTTCGCCAGCCTCGACGACTCCGAGCAGCACCTCGCCAAGCAGCTCCTGCTCCGGCTGAGCTCCGACGGCACCAAGCGCCCGGTCCCGCGCCCGGAGGTCGTCGGCGAGGAGGTGCTGAACGTCCTCGCGGAGACCAGGTTGATCGCCGTCGGCGAGCACACCGTCGAGGTGACCCACGAGGCGCTGTTCCAGGCGTGGCCGCGGCTGCGGGCCTGGCTGGACGAGGACCGCGAGGGCCTCAGAACGCACCGCAGGCTCACCGACGCCGCCAGGACGTGGGTGGAGCTGGGACACGACACCGGCTCGCTCTACCGGTCCACCCGGCTCGCCGAGACCACCGAGTGGATCACCCGCGCCAGGCCGGAGCTGACCGGCACCGAACGCGAGTTCATCGACGCCTCCAAGGCCCTGCGACGCGGCCGCTCCCGCCGCCTCCGCTGGATCGCGGCCGGACTGTCGGCCCTGCTGGTGGCCACCACGGCCACGGCGGTGGTCGCCGTGCAGCAGCGGCGCGAGGTCGAGCGGCTCAGCCTCATCACGCAGTCGCAGCAGCTCGCGTCGGTCTCGGACGCGCTGTCCGTCAGCGATCCCCTGCAGTCCGCCCGCAAGGCGGTCGAGGCCTACCGGACCTACCCCACCACCGAGGCACGCAGCCGTGTGCTGAGCGCGGCGGCGGCCGCACGCGGACGCAAGATCGACCACAACGGCGCGTGGAGCGTCAGGATGGGCAAGGACACCGTCAACCTGATGGGGCCTGACGGGCTGATGCAGTACGACGCGGCCACCCTGTCACCGAAGGCGAAGTGGTGGTCCGGCCCGGACGACTACGTGTTCTCCTGGGACGTCGCACCGGACGGCCGTACGATCGCGGTGGTCATGCAGAACGGCCGGATCGTCCTCTGGACAGGCCGCCCCGGGACCGAAGCGGTCGTGCTCCAGGATCGCGGCGTGTCCGGCGGTCTCGCCTTCACGCCAGACGGCCACTCTCTCGTCGTAGGTGGCGATGTCTGGGACGTGTCCACCCACAAGCTCCAGTTCGCGATGCCGGTGGGCCCGGCCACCCGCTCGTTCGCGCTGACCGACCACCTCCTGGCGTTGCCGTACGGCGATACCGCCACGTTGTGGGACCTGCGGACGCACGAGCGGGCCGGCACCCTGCAGGTGCGGACCGGCGAGATCAACCGGATCCGCCTGCTGCCCGGCGACAAGCTCGCCGTGATCGCCACCACCGAGGGCCAGGTGCAGGTGCGCGACCTGGCGACCGGTGCGGTGGTCTCCACTCCGCCCGCGCACACCGGCCTCGTCCAGAGCCTCTCGCTCAGCGCCGACGGCACGGTGCTCATCTCCGCGGGTGAGGACGGTCGTGTGCACCTGTGGGACCTGACGCGCAACGCGGTCATCACGACGCTCACGGTCAACGAGCCCACCCGCGGCGCGGAGCTCACCCCGGACGGCACGCTGGCCGTGCTCACCCCGCGCGCCCTGCGGTTCTGGCCGCCGGGCAGCCTGCCGACCCGAGTCGGCTACACGGTCCAGGCACTCGCGATGGACGGTGGCGGCTCGGTGGTCACCCTCGACGAGATGGGCGTGATCGAACGCCGCGACGCCACCCTGCGCACGCGGCAGCGCGTCGAGACCGGAGCCGAACAGCCCGACGCCGGCCGGTTCAGCCCGGACGGCGAGCTGGTCGCGACGAGCCGGCCGTTCGCGGTGCGCGACGTGACCACGGGGAAGCCGGTCGTCGAGCCGGAAAGGATGTCGTTGACGTCGCAGTCGGCGGTCGCGTTCGGCGAGCAGCACATCGCCGTCGTGAACGCGGGCGCACCCGACGCCGTCTGGTCGCTCAAGGGCGCGGCCGAGCCGACGTACCTCGGGGGCGACGCGAGCGGCCCGCGCACGGCGGTCTCGTTCGGCCGGCGCGACCAGGAGGTCGTGCTCGCGCGCGGCGACGGCGAGGTGCAGGTGCACGAAGACGGCCTGAACACGCGCACACTGCCGCACACCCACTCCGCAGCCGTGCGGGTGCTCGCGCTCTCCCCCGGCCGCAAGTTCCTCGCGACCGGCGGCGACGACGGCCTGATCGCCCTCTGGGACACCAGGACGTGGCAGAAGCTGGGCGAGCTGCGCGGGCACGCGGAGGCGGTCACCGCGCTGCAGTTCAGCCCGGACGGCAACCGGCTCGTGAGCGGCAGCAAGGACCGCACGGTGATCGTGTGGGACGTGCGCGAGCGGACGACGTGGGCGACGTTGCGCGGGCATAGCCGAGGCGTCACGCACGTGGCGTGGGGCAAGGACGGCGGCACGGTGGTGACCGCCGGCCCCGATGGCATGGTGGTGTGGGGCCTGGACGTGGACCAGGCCCTGCGCACGCTCGGTTAGCGGACCAGGTCCTTGCGGAGCTCGCGCGGCAGCGCGAAGGCGATCTTCTCGTTGGCCGTGGTGATCTCCTCGACGTCGCCGTAGCCGTGCGACTCGAGGAACTTCAGCAGCTCCATCACCAGGATGTCGGGCACCGACGCGCCCGACGTGACGCCGACGGTCTCGACGCCGTCGAGCCACGCCAGGTCTACCTCCTTGGCGTAGTCGATCAGGTACGCGGCCTTCGCTCCGTGCTGCAGCGCGACCTCGACCAGCCGGACCGAGTTGGAGGAGTTCTTGGAGCCCACGACGAGCACCAGGTCGCACGACGGCGCCATCGTCTTCACCGCGGTCTGGCGGTTCGAGGTGGCGTAGCAGATGTCGTCGGACGGCGGGTCCTGCATCTCCGGGAAGCGGTCCTTGAGCTGCCGGACCCGCACCATGGTCTCGTCGACCGACAGCGTGGTCTGCGACAGCCAGATGACCTTCGACGGGTCGCGGACCTCGACGCGGGCCGCGTCCTCGGCGGTGTCGACGAGCTGCACGTGGTCGGGGGCCTCACCGGCGGTGCCCTCGACCTCCTCGTGGCCCTCGTGGCCGATCAGGAGGATGTCGTAGTCCTCCTTGGCGAACCGCACGGCTTCCTTGTGCACCTTCGTCACCAACGGGCACGTGGCGTCGATGGTGCGCAACGAGCGCTGCGCGGCCTCCTCGTGGACGGCGGGCGACACGCCGTGCGCTGAGAACACCACGAGTGCGCCCTCAGGAACCTCGTCGGTCTCGTTGACGAAGATGGCACCGCGGTCGGACAGGGTCTCCACGACGTACTTGTTGTGGACGATCTCCTTGCGCACGTAGACGGGTGCGCCGTACTGCTCGAGGGCGCGCTCGACCGTCTCCACGGCACGATCAACGCCCGCGCAGTAACCACGCGGCTTCGCCAACAGGACTCGCTTGGGCATGCCTCAAGGGTACCCAGGCGCAGTTCCTAGGCATTCCAGACGCGGTTGCGGCAGGCTAGTGGTCATGAAGCCACTGCCATTGGGTGTCCGCGTCGCCGCTGGACTCGCGGTGACCGCCCTCGAACAGGCGCGCAAGCTGCCGCAGCAGCTCGCCGGACTTCCCCTCACGGTGGTCAGCGAGGCGATGCAGTTGTCCATGCGCGTGCAGCAGCATGTGACCGAACTCGCCATCAAAGGAGACGACGTCCTCTCCGGACTGAGGCCCGCGGAGGAGGAGCCGGAGTGGGCGACCTTCGACGAGGACGAGACACCGGTCACCACGACCGCCGAGCTGCCGGCCGACGACCCGTGGGAAGAGGAGGAGCGGGCGATCGCCGAAGTGCCCGAGTTCCTGCCGTCCTACGACGAGCTGTCGATCGCCCAGCTGCGCGCGCGGCTGCGCAACCTGAGCCTCGAACAGCTGGAAGAGCTGCTGCGCTACGAGACGGCGCACGAGTCGCGGCCTGAGTTCGTCGGGATGCTCAACCGCCGGATCGCCACGGTCAAAGCTCAGTGAGTGAGGCAAAATCCACGCCGGAGAACCCGTGGCCGGTGCGGACGGTCGCCCGCAAGCTGCTCGACTGGATCAACCGGCTCGGTGAGGTCTGGGTCGAGGGCCAGGTCACGCAGCTCAACGCGCGCAGCTCCACGGCGTTCCTGACGCTGCGCGACCCCAGCGTCGACATGTCCATGTCGATCACCTGCAACGCCGGGATGATCCGCGAGCTGCAGCTCACCGAGGGCAGCCGCGTGATCGTGCACGGCAAGATCAGCTTCTACCCGAACCGGGGCACGCTGTCGTTGCGCGCGGACGAGATCCGCGCGGTCGGCATCGGCGAGCTGCTCGCGCGCATCGAGCGGTTGCGCAAGCTGCTGCACGCCGAGGGCCTGTTCGACCCGCGCCGCAAGCGCCGTCCGCCGTTCCTGCCGAACAAGATCGGTCTCATCACCGGCCGCGCCTCCGCGGCGGAGCGGGACGTGCTCACGAACGCGCGGAACCGTTGGCCCGCAGCGCACTTCCGCGTCATCAACGTCGCCGTGCAGGGTCCGACGGCGGTCACCCAGGTGATGACCGCGCTGTCCACTTTGGAACGTGATCCCGAGTGCGACGTGATCATCATCGCCCGCGGCGGCGGCAGCGTGGAGGACCTGCTGCCGTTCTCCGACGAGGCGCTGTGCCGCGCGGTCTCCCGGTGCCGCACGCCGGTGCTGTCGGCGATCGGGCACGAACCGGACACCCCGCTGCTGGACCACGTCGCTGACGTGCGTTGTTCGACGCCGACCGACGCAGGCAAACGGGTGGTTCCGGATGTCGCTGAGGAGAGTGAACGCGTTCGCCAGATGCGCGACCGCGGCCGGCGCGCGTTGCACGGCTGGGTCGATCGCGAACGCGAACTGCTCGACGCTTTGCGCTCCCGACCAGTGCTTTCGGACCCGTACGGTCCGTTGGAACGGCGAGCCGAGGAAGTGAAACGTTTTCGCGACCAGGGCCGCAGAGCCGTCACGCAACGTCTCGATCGGGAAGACGTCCACCTGTCGGGGACGAAAGCCCGCTTGACGACCCTCGGACCAGCCGCCACGCTGGCCCGCGGATACGCCGTTGTGCAACTCGTCACACCCGACGGGCCCGACGGCGTGTTGCGTTCTGTGACGGACGCGCCGAGCGGAACACAGCTGCGGGTACGCGTCGTTGACGGAGCAGTGCGAGCACTCGTGACCAGTTCGGATGCCGGAACGGAAGGGGGAGGTACCGATGATGCGTGATGCCGTGTTCCTGCCCCTGACCATGGAGGCGGCCGGGTCCTGCGGTTCAGGGCTGCGCACCAAGGCGGAGGCGGCGAACAAGGCCGCGGCGGACTGCTGGACGGCGCTGGTGGGCGACTGCGACAGCACGAGCCGCCGCACGCTGATCCTGACGTTGCACGACCTGAGCGAGGCCACCGCGGGCACGGTCCAGTACCGGCGTGTCGCGGAGGCCGAGGCGCTCATCGACGAGGCGGTGCGAGAGGGTGACGGCGAGGAGTTCGCGGAGGCGCTGGTCGGCTACGACCTGGCCGTCGCGACCGTGCTGAGCCGTCTGAGGAGCCAGTCCGCGTGAGTTCGGAAACACTCGGTTACGAAGCCGCCCGTGACGAGCTGGTCGAGGTGGTCCGCAAGCTGGAGGCCGGTGGCCTGTCGCTGGAGGACTCACTGGCCCTGTGGGAACGCGGTGAGGCGCTCGCCAAGACGTGTGAGCAGCATCTCGCCGGTGCGCGCGAGCGAATCGATGCAGCTCTCGCTGTGGTCGAGGAGGACGTTTCCGAGGGCTGATCCCGTGCAAGGATTCAGTTTGCCGATCACGAACCCGGCACGCTGAGTAGTCGCATGGAGGCGCGCAATGGTGAACACCCCCGCGGAACGACGTCGCGAAGCCCCGGACCGGAACCTGGCGTTGGAGCTCGTGCGCGTCACCGAGGCGGCGGCTATGGCCGCCGGCCGGTGGGTGGGCCGCGGCGACAAGAACGGCGGTGACGGCGCCGCGGTCGACGCGATGCGCAAGCTGATCCACACCGTCTCGATGCGCGGTGTCGTGGTGATCGGCGAGGGCGAGAAGGACGAGGCGCCCATGCTGTTCAACGGCGAGGAGGTCGGCAACGGCGAGGGCCCCGAGTGCGACGTCGCGGTCGACCCGATCGACGGCACCACGCTGATGTCGAAGGGCATGCCGAACGCGCTGGCCGTGCTGGCCGTGGCCGAACGCGGCGCGATGTTCGACCCGTCCGCCGTGTTCTACATGGAGAAGCTCGCGGTGGGCCCGGAGGCGGCCGACGTCATCGACATCACCGCCCCGCTCGCGGAGAACATCCGCCGGGTGGCGAAGGCCAAGCACAGCGACGTCTCCGACGTGAACGTGTGCATCCTGGACCGGCCGCGGCACGAGAAGATCGTGCAGGAGGTGCGGCAGGCCGGCGCGCGCATCCACTTCATCTCCGACGGCGACGTGGCGGGCGCGATCTCCGCGGCACGGCCCACGTCGGGCGTGGACATGCTGGTGGGCATCGGCGGCACGCCGGAGGGCATCATCGCGGCGGCGGCGCTGAAGTGCGTCGGCGGCGCGATCCAGGGCCGGTTGTGGCCCAAGGACGACGAGGAGCGCGAGAAGGCGATCGGCGCGGGCCACGACCTGTCCCGCGTGCTGACGACGAACGACCTCGTCTCCGGCGACAACGTCTTCTTCTGCGCCACGGGTGTGACCGACGGAGACCTTCTGCGCGGTGTGCACTACCGGGCGGGTGGCTGCACCACGCAGTCCATCGTCATGCGGTCCAAGTCCGGCACCGTGCGCATGATCGACGGCTTCCACAGCCTGCACAAGCTGCGCGAATACGCCTCCGTGGACTTCGACCTGCCCGAGGACGTGCAGCAGCCCCTGCCCTGAGGGGCAACTGTGAACGCTCCGTGACCAGACGAGTGACCCTAGTCACGATGTTCCTTTCGTCCCTAGTTTCCGAACTGACCCCGGCAACCCTGCGCCGGGTTCAGGAAGGAAACTCAACGATGAGGGCACGTTCGTTGTTCTCCGCAATCGCCGTGGCCGCGGGCGCCCTGCTCGCCTCGGCCGCCGCGGCCACCGCGGCTCCGGCCCCCACCGCCGACGGCGAGGTCTCGCCGATGATCGTCGGCGGGCACAACGCGACCCAGGTCTACTCGTGGATGGTCTCCCTGCAGAGCAACGGGAGCCACTTCTGCGGTGGCACGCTGGTCAAGGCCAACTGGGTCGTGACGGCGAAGCACTGCGTCGCCAGCAAGTCGGCGTC
Source organism: Lentzea sp. NPDC004782 (assembly GCF_040609115.1). NCBI lineage: Bacteria > Bacillati > Actinomycetota > Actinomycetes > Pseudonocardiales > Pseudonocardiaceae > Lentzea > Lentzea sp. NPDC004782. The sequence continues at coordinate 34,585 of NZ_JBEXJN010000027.1, read as the reverse complement.
GTCGATCACCGTGCGGGTGGGCACCACCAAGTACACCAGCGGCGGCTCCACGGCACGCGGTTCGCGGATCGTCACGCACCCGTCCGCCGACCTCGCGCTGTTGCAGCTGGGCACGTCGGTCACCCAGACGCCCGCGCCCGTCTCGACCGCGTCCGGCCCGGTCGGCACCGCCACCCGCATCATCGGCTGGGGCCAGACCTGCCCGGTCGGCGGTGCCTGTGGCACTCCGGTGACCCTGCAGGAGCTCGACACGTCGATCGTCGCCGACAGCCGTTGCTCCGGCATCGCTGCGGCGTCGGAAATCTGCACGAACAACACCGACGGCAACAAGGGCGCCTGCTACGGCGACTCGGGCGGCCCGCAGGTGAAGTCCGTGAACGGCCGCTGGGAGCTCATCGGCGCGACCAGCCGTTCCGGTGGTGGCCCGACCTGTGCGACCGCTCCGTCGATCTACGTGGACGTCGCGTACTACCGCTCGTGGGTCAGCACGAACGTGGGCGGTCTGTAGTCCCGTAGGCCGGTAAACGCGTTCCGAGGGCCCGTCTCCCAACTGTTACGGAGGCGGGCCCTCCGCCGTGCAACCCGGGTGATCCTCCGGTCGTCTTCTTCGGCAAAGGATGAATCACTGAGGGGGTGCGCGATGCGGGTTCTGCTCGTGGCGGTCGCGTTGATGTCCGTGGCGGGGTGCGCACAGGGGGCCGTGCACGCCGAAACACCTGTTGCGACACCGACTTCGGTGTCCTCGGCGCCGTCTTCCAGTTCTTCCACGCCCGCGCCGTCCTCCGCGACGCCACCACCGTCCTCTTCGGAGACTCCGCCTCCCCCGCCCGCGCCGGTGGTGAAGCCGACGCCGTGCGACATCAGCGACGGCGCCTGCGTCCAGCTCTCCACGAACCAGTCGTGGATCGTGCGCGGCGACAAGATCGTCCACGGACCGGTGCCGATCACCAGCGGCCGCAAGGGATACGAGACGCCGGTCGGCAAGTTCCCGGTGCTGCGCAAGGTGAAGAACGAGTGGAGCCGCCCGTACAACGCGGAGATGCCGTGGTCGACGTACTTCACCGACAACGGCATCGCGTTCCACGAGGGCTCGCTGACCGTGCCGTCGCACGGCTGCATCCACCTGGACCCGCAGTCCGCCCAGTACTACTTCCAGAACCTCGCGATCGGCGAAACGGTTCAGGTCGTCCCGTAGTGGTTACCCCTTCATCGAGGGGTGATGAGTGATGATGCGAGTTCTCGTCGCGACGGTGCTCCTGACCCTCGGTTTCGCGGTACCCGCGCAGGCTGCGGCCGGTTGCACCGTCTACAACGGAGCGTGCCTGGAGAAGCACACCAACCAGGCGTGGCTCGTCTACAACGGCGTCCGGAGCTACGGCCCGGTTCACGTCAGCCACGGCAAGCCGGGGTACGAGACCCCGGTCGGCACGTTCTCCGTGCTGCGCAAGGTGAAGAACGAGTGGAGCCGCCCGTACAACGGGCCGATGCCGAACGCGGTGTACTTCACCACGACCGGCATCGCGTTCCACCAGGGTGACACGAACGTCCAGTCGCACGGCTGCGTCCGGCTGCCCGCCGACGCCTCGCTGGTGTTCTACGACAACCTGGCGATCGGCGAGCAGGTCCAGGTGCTGCCCTGACGGGCTCTTCAGGCACCACCGAGCAGTTTCCCGACAGTGGCCTCGATGCGGTCCACCCGTTTCATCGCGGCCTCGTGCCCGATCCCGTCGTCCTCCCTGGCGAGGGTGTAGATCACCCCGCCGGCGCCGGCGACGTGGTCGGGCACCCACACGATGCCGCGCTTCTCGAGCAGGTCGGCGACACCGTCGTCGGTGAGCTGGTTGTTGGCGGGTCCGACGATCAGCCGGACGTCCAGCCGTGCCACGGTCTCCGGGCTCAGCACGCCTCCTACCGCCGCCGGGACGAGCACGTCGGCCTCGACCTCGTACGCCTGGTCCGGCGGCACCCAGCCGAACTCGTCGGTCCGCCTGCTCTCGTCCACATCGGACACGATCACCTCCGCACCGGTCAGCGACCTGGCGACCAGCTCCCCCACCGAGCCGAACCCGCTGACCACCACCCTCCGCCCGGTCAGGTCGTCCGTGCCGAAGACGTGCCGTGACGCCGCTTTCAGCGCCGCCAGCACACCCCGCGCCGTAGGCACGCTCGACGACCCCGTGCCGCCGTGCTCCTCCGGCAGGCAGTAGGCGTACGGCGTCAGTTCCCTGAGCACCACCATGTCGTCAGGTCCCGTGCCGACGTCCGGCCCCGCGCGGTAGGCGCCGTCGAACTCGTTGATCAGATCGGCGTGGTCGAGCAGCACCTGCCGCCGCAGCTGCGGGGTCAGCGGTCGATCGACGACGATGACGCTCTTGGCGCCACCGTGCGGAATTCCCGCCGCCGAGCACTTGAGCGTCATGGCCTTCGACAACCGCAGCACGTCGGTGACGGCATCGGTGAACCGCTCGTAGGTCTTCATCCTGCACCCGCCGACCGCCGGTCCCGCCGTGGTCGAGTGCAGGGCGACCATCGTGGTCATCCCCGACCGCTTCCCGGTGCGGACGACGAGCTGTTCGTGTTCCCACATCTGCGTTCCTCCCCGAACTTCCGCCATGCTTGGGACCCGAAGTTAGGGTGATCGCCAGTGGTTGCGGTGCTGTGTCGAACTTCGTTCGGCAGAAGGGGCCGGTGAGCGGGATGGACGAACTTGATTCGGCGATCGTGCGGGAACTGCAGCGCGATGCCCGGCAGTCGAACCGCGACATCGCGCGCAAGGTGGGCGTGGCGCCGTCGACGTGTCTGGAACGCACCCGGCTGCTGCGCGAACGCGGCGTCATCCGCGGCTACCACGCCGACATCGCACCGGCCGCGCTGAACCGCGGCGTGCAGGCCCTGGTGGCGGTGCAGGTGCGGCCGTTGAGCCGGGTCGTGATCGACGCCTTCAAGGCCTTCGCCGCCCAGTTGCCCGAGGTGCTGTCGGTCTTCGTGATGGCGGGCAGCGACGACTTCGTGATCCACGTCAGCGCTCAGGACAACGAGCACCTGCACGCGTTCCTGGTCGACCGGTTGAGCCAGCGCAAGGAGATCGTCGGCTTCCGCACGTCGATCATCTTCCAGCACCTGGCCAAGCACGACCCGGCCCCGCTGCCGCGCGCCTGAGTCACTCGCAGGTGGCGAACAGGCCCGCGAGCACGAGTCTTCCCGTGCTCGCGGCTCCTGCCGGCCGCGGTCAGCTCCCGTCGCTGGAATGCCCGGGAAAGAGGTGCGCGGACGGGTTGAGCGCGACCGCGATGTTGTTGACCGCCGTCGCCGCCTCCCCGAACCCGGTGGCGATGAGCTTGACCTTGCCGGGGTACTGCGCGACGTCGCCGGCCGCGTAGACCCGGTCGAGCTTGGTCTTCATCGTGGTGTCGACGACGACCGCGCGGTGGTCGAGCTCCAGGCCCCACGACTCGATCGGCCCGAGGTCGGCGGTGAACCCGAGTGCCGCGACGACGGTCTGCGCGGGCAACGTCTTCACGTCCTCACCCTTGACCTTGACGTCCACTTCGGACAGCGGCTCGCCCCGCAGCGCCAGCACCTCGGCGTCGGTGATGATCTCGACGCCGAGCTCCCGCACCTGCCGCACGGTCGCGGCGTGCGCGCGGAAGTTCGCCCTGCGGTGCACGATCGTGACGCTGGCGGCGATCGGGTGCAGCGCGAGAGCCCAGTCGAACGCCGAGTCGCCGCCGCCCACGATGACGACGTGCTGCCCGGCGTGCTCGGCCAGCACCGGCACGAAGTGCACCATGCCGCGGCCCAGCCAGCCGTCGCCGGCGGGCAGCGGGCGCGGGTTGAACTCACCCATGCCCGCGGTGATCAGCACGGCCTTGGTCCTGATCGCAGAGCCGTCCGCGAGGCCGACCACCAGACCGTCCTCAGTGGACTCGAGCGTGCGTGCCTGGCGGCCGAGCAGGTAGGTCGGCTTGAACTGCCCCGCCTGCTCCACCAGACCGCTGACGAGGTCGCGCCCGCGCACCGCGGGGAAGCCGGCCACGTCGAAAATCATCTTCTCCGGATACATCGCCGTGATCTGGCCGCCCGGTTCCGGCAGCGCGTCGACGACGGCGACGTTCATTTCCCGGAAGCCTGCGTAGTACGCGGCGAACAACCCCGTGGGACCAGCGCCCACGATGAGGAGGTCGACGTCACGCTCCATGAGTGGTGCCCTTCTGCCAGTGGTGGGTGGCAGTGCTGTGATCGACCATAGAGACTCGGAAGCATGTCTGAACAGGAGTACCGCGTCGAGCACGACACGATGGGTGAGGTCCGCGTGCCGGTCGACGCATTGTGGAGCGCTCAAACACAACGCGCGGTCGAGAACTTCCCGATTTCCGGTCGAGGCCTCGAACGCGCCCAGATCAGGGCACTGGGCCTGCTCAAGGGCGCCGCGGCCCGCGTGAACGCCCGGCTCGGCGTCCTTCCCGCCGACATGGCCTCGGCGATCGCCTCCGCGGCCGACGAGGTCGCCGACGGCAAGTGGGACTCACAGTTCCCGGTCGACGTCTTCCAGACAGGTTCCGGCACGTCGTCGAACATGAACGCCAACGAGGTCATCGCGACCCTGGCGACCCGCTCCCTGCAGCGCGACGTCCACCCGAACGACCACGTCAACGCCTCGCAGTCGTCCAACGACACCTTCCCGACGACGCTGCGCGTGGCCGCCACCGAGGCCGTCGTGACGAACGTGATCCCCGCGTTCGAGCACCTCGCGTCGGTCCTGGAGTCACGTGCCGCGGATTGGGCCGACCTGGTCAAGTCCGGCCGCACGCATCTGATGGACGCCGTGCCCATCACCCTCGGTCAGGAGGCGGGCGCCTGGGCGTCGCAGGTCCGCTACTCGGTGGAACGGCTGCGGGCCTCGGTTCCACGCCTCGCGGAACTGCCCATCGGCGGCACCGCGGTCGGCTCGGGCCTGAACGCGCCGGAGGGCTTCGGCGCGGCCGTCGCCGCCGAACTGGCCTCCGCCACCGGCCTGCCGCTGGTCGAGGCCCGCGACCACTTCGAAGCCCAGGCCACCCAGGACGGCGTGGTCGAGATCTCCGGCCAGCTCCGCGCGAGCGCCGTGGCGTTGTTCAAAGTCGCCAACGACCTCCGCTGGCTCGGCTCCGGCCCCCGCACGGGCCTGGGCGAACTGGCCCTGCCGGACCTCCAGCCGGGCTCGTCGATCATGCCCGGCAAGGTCAACCCGGTGATCTCGGAAGCCACGATGATGGTCGTGGCCCAGGTCATCGGCAACGACGCCGCCGTCGCCTTCGCGGGCTCGCAGGGCAACTTCCAGCTGAACGTGATGCTGCCGGTCATCGCCCGCAACGTCCTGGAGTCGTGCCGCCTGCTGTCCGCCGTCGCGCGGCTGCTGGCCGACAAGGTCCTCACGGGTGTGGAGGCGCTGGCCTCGCAGATGCGCGAGTACGCCGAGTCGTCGCCGTCGATCGTCACGCCGCTCAACCGCTACCTCGGCTACGAGGAGGCGGCGTCGATCGCCAAGCAGTCGCTGAAGGAGCGCAAGACCATCCGCGAGGTGGTGCTGGAACGCGGTCACGTGCCGGGGAAGCTGTCCGAGGAGCAGCTGGACGCCGCGCTGGACGTGCTGAGGATGGCCCGCGGTGGGCGTTGACGTGCGGGTGGTCCGCAGGCAGTCACGGCGCCGAGTGACTGAGGTCGGTGTGGTGCCGGACGGCGGCGGCGCGTTCAGCGAACTGCTGGAGCGGGTGGACCATCCGCTGCTGAACCGCATCGACCCGTGTGGCTACCGCGAACTGGGCTCCGTCGACATGTCCGATTTCGTCGCGGCACTGGACGCGGTGGGCGCGGAGGGCCGTCAGTTCGACGACCTCCGCGCTCTTGCCGCGACGTGCGCCGCGGACCGGTCGCTGACGATGGAGTTCCTGGGCGACTGACAGGTCAGGAGTACATCGCGAGCCAGATGGCGATGTAGTGGCAGATAGCGGCCACCACGGTCGCGGCGTGGAAGAACTCGTGGTACCCGAAGACCTGCGGCCACGGATTGGGCCACCGGGTGGCGTAGAAGACCGCGCCGACGGTGTAGAGCGCCCCGCCCACCAACAGCAACACCAGCGCCGCGACCCCGGCGTGGTGCAGCAGCTCGGGCAGCACGAACACGGCCACCCAGCCCAGCGCGATGTAGATCGGCACGCCGAGCCACCGCGGCGCGTGCGGCCACGCCAGCTTCAGGGTCACACCGAGCACGGCGCCGATCCACACCACGGCCAGCACGACGCGACCGGTGCCGGGGTTCATCGCCAGCAGCGCGAACGGGGTGTAGGTGCCGGCGATGAACACGAAGATCATCGAGTGGTCCAGGCGCTTCATCCACGTGCGCACGCGGTCGGACTTCCACGTCACGCGGTGGTACAGCGCGGAGACACCGAAGAGTCCGAGGACGGTGAGCCCGTAGACGGAGGTGGCCAGGGCGGCACGTGCGGACACTGTGGACGCCGCCAGCGCGATCAGCGTCGCGCCGGTCGCCACCGAGGTGATGAACGACCAGAAGTGCAGCCACCCACGAAGGCGCGGCCGCAGTCCGGGCTGTGGAGGTGTGGTCGCTGTGGTCACGGCTTCCTAGGTTACGCGACCGTAGGTTTCCGACCGCGAGTCAGTGATGAAGCTTGCACGGCGTACGCTGTTCGGACGTGGCACTCCGCACCCGTGTGAAAAACGTCGCCATCCACCTCTACGAGTGGATTCTCCGGCGTGAGCTGAGCGAGAACACACAGGTGCCCAAGCACGTCGGTGTGGTTCTCGACGGCAACCGGCGGTGGGCCAGGGAAGCCGGGTTCACCGACGTCGCGCACGGGCACCGGGCCGGCGCGCGCAAGATCCTCGAGCTGCTCGACTGGTGCGGTGACGCCAAAGTGGAGGTCGTCACGCTCTGGATGCTGAGCACCGACAACCTCAACCGGCCAGCGGACGAGCTGGCGCCGTTGCTCGACATCATCGCCGACATCACCGACGAGCTGGCCGAGGACGGCAAGCCGTGGCGGGTGCGGCACGTCGGCGCGATCGACATGCTGCCCGCGGAACACGCGGAGCGCCTCACCAACGCCGCGAACAAGACCAAGGACCGCACCGGCATCCAGGTCAACGTCGCGGTGGCGTACGGCGGCCGGCAGGAGATCGCGGACGCGGTGCGCAAGCTCCTGCAGTCGCACGCCGAGCGGGGCGGCACCATCGAGGAGCTGGCCGAGGTCCTCGACGTCGACCACATCGCCGAGCACCTCTACACGTCCGGGCAGCCGGATCCCGACCTGATCATCCGCACGTCCGGTGAGCAGCGGCTCTCCGGGTTCATGCTGTGGCAGTCGGCGCACTCGGAGTTCTGGTTCTGCGAGGCCTACTGGCCCGGCTTCCGCCGCACGGACTTCCTGCGGGCGATGCGCGAGTACGCCAAGCGTCACCGCAGGTACGGCAACTGAACGACAAGGGGCGCCCACCGCGAGGGTGAGCGCCCCTTGTTCAGCGCGAGGACGAGATCACTCGCCGTCGTGGCCCCACTCGGAGCCGTCCTCGATGCCGCCGGCCGCGCAGGTCTCGGTGATGGAGGGCGAGTTCACCGGAACCGCCGCGCCGAGCACACCGACGTTGTTGCCGCACACGCCCGCAACACCGTTCAGGTTGTTCGCGTTGCCGACGATCAGCAGCGGAGCGTTCTCCCACTCGTGGCTCACGGCCATCGCCGGGGAGCCGGTGACCATCAGGAAGCTCGCCGCCGCGCCGAAAACGGCGCCTGCCTTCTTCAGCACGATTTCTCCTTGGAGAGTGTCAAAAGGGTTTCAAAAAGATCTGGGGGCGCCATGAATGACGCCCCCAGAGGCAGAACTGAAGAGGAGATCAGCCCTCGTCGACGATTCCGCCGGCGGCGCAGGTCTCGGTGATCGACGGCGAGTTGATCGGCACGGCACCGCCGAGAACGCCGACGTTGTTGCCGCAGGCGCCGATCGTGCCGTTGAGGTTGTTGCCGTTCAGCAGAACCAGCAGCGGGCCGTTCTTCCAGTGGTAGCCGCCGCTGTGGGCCTCGCCCGCCATGGCGGCCGGGGCGAACGCGAGCGACAGCGCGGCTGCGGCGGCAACCGCGGCACAAGCCTTCTTCACGTCATTCTCCTTCATGTCGGGTCATCCCCGTCATTTCCGGAGTCTTCGGGGATCTCCGGAGGGTGGGGTCTCCGGGCGGAGACGCTATCGGTGTTGATCTCGTTTGGCGGCCCGCGTGACCCCATTGTGTGACAACAAGATCAACAACATTCCCCGATCAGGTGGCCTTCGATTCACGATTCGGTCGCGAGTAAGACGCTGTGGTAGAGGCTCTACGCTCTTCGACTCATGGACGCTGACGAGCTCGTACGCGGATATCTGGTTCTCGGGCTGCGGCTCGGGCGCCTGGTGTCCGGGTTCGTCGACTCGTTCACCGGCGACCCCGCGCTGAGCCGCGCCGTCGACAACGAACCGCGGCTGGACCCCAAGGCGCTGGCGGGCCACGCGCGGCAGCTCCTGCGCGAGCTGCCCGGCACCGGCCTCGCCGACCAGCGCAAGCAGTTCCTCCAGGCGCACCTCGTCGCCTTGGAGTGCACCGCGCGCAAGCTCGCCGGCGAGCACATCACGTTCGTCGACGAGGTCGAGCGGTACTTCCAGGTCCGCATCCACCCCGGCGACCAGGACGCGTACGCCCAGGCGCACCGCAACCTCGACGTGCTGCTGCCCGGCCCCGGCTCGCTGCCGGAACGCCTGCACGCCTTCCGCACGGCCGACGAGGTGCCCGTGCGCAGGCTCCAGGGCGCCGTGCAGGCCGTCTCCAGCGCCCTGAGGGACCGGGTGCGGCGCAAGTACGCCCTGCCCGAGCAGGAGATCGTCGAGTACCAGATCGTCACGAACAGACCGTGGAGCGGCTTCAACTACTACCTCGGCGGCTACCGCAGCAGGGTCGCGATCAACGCGGACCTCGGCCACCGCATGTCGAACCTGCCGCACCTGGTCGCGCACGAGTCCTATCCGGGCCACCACACCGAGCACTGCCGCAAGGAGGCCGGCCTGGTCGGCAAGCGCGGCCACGCCGAGCAGTCGATCTTCCTGATCAACACGCCGCAGTGCCTGATGGCCGAGGGCATGGCCGACCTCGGCCTGCACGCCGCGGTCGGGCCGGGCTGGGGCGGCTGGGCGGAGCAGATCTTCCGCGACCTCGGGTTGCGAATGGACGGCGAACTGTCCGAAAAGGTGGAATCGGCGACGGCGGGCCTGCTCACCGTGCGCCAGGACGCCGCCCTGCTGCTACACGATCGTGGCGCGGATCAGGAGGACGTGGTTGCGCATCTGCGCAGGTGGCTGCTAGTCCCCGACCGCCGTGCCCGGCAGATGGTCCGATTTCTGGCTGATCCGCTGTGGCGCGCGTACACGACCACGTACGTCGAAGGAGTGCGCCTCGTGCGGGCGTGGCTCGACGTCCGCGCGCCCGGAGAGTCGCTCGACGACCGCTATCTGCGGCTCCTGGACGAGCCTCTGGTGCCGAAATCACTCGAATCGCAGATCCGCGACGGCCTGTCGTGGCTCGCCCGCAACACCCAGGAAAACACCATCTGACCAGCAAAAACACGGCTGCGGTCACGTTTCGGGAGGTTTTCCGGCAGATGACAAATCCGGATTCACCTGTGTGGCTTCATGCAGACGGGGTACTTCCGCAGGTAACTTCGAAACCGGCGGGACGCGACCACTGCGGACCGCGCAGGGAGGCTCTGATCGTGGCAGACAACGTCGCGAGGGGGCCGGCACCCGGCCCTCGTGGTCGACCTGCCTGACGCCACACCGGCGGAAGGCAAGACGATCAATCAGGGTTGTGCCTGGCCCAGCGAGGAGCGGACGCGGGTGCCGCGTTCGTGAGGGAGTTGCCGTGAACGCACGACGTCCCGCGAGCCGTTCCTCAGGCTCATCGCGCAGTTCCTCCCCCAGGCGCAAGTCCGCCGCTCCAGCCATCACGACATATGTGCTGGACACGTCGGTACTGCTGTCCGACCCTCTCGCCCCCACCAGGTTCGCGGAGCACGAGGTCGTGCTGCCGCTCGTGGTGATCAGCGAGCTGGAGGGCAAGCGCCACCACCCCGAACTGGGCTGGTTCGCGAGGGAAGCCCTGCGCCTGCTCGACGACCTGCGCTTGCGGCATGGTCGCCTCGATTCACCGATCCCCATCGGGGATCTGGGAGGCACCTTGCACGTCGAGCTCAACCACTCCGACCCGGAGGTGTTGCCATCAGGTTTCCGAACGGACTCCAACGACGCCCGAATCCTCGCCTGCTCCCTCAACCTCGCTGCTGAGGGGCGCAACGTCACCCTGGTGACCAAGGACATGCCGCTGCGGGTCAAGGCCGGATCGGTCGGCCTGCCGGCGGAGGAGTACCGGGCGCACGACGTCACCCTGTCAGGCTGGACGGGAATGTCCGATCTGGACGTTCCGCAGTCCCTGGTGGACAGCCTGTTCAAGGAGAACGTCGTCGACCCCACCCAGTACGAGGACCTGGAGCACATCGCGGAAATGCCCTGCCACACCGGACTCCGGTTGCTGGCGGGCACGTCGAGCGCTCTGGGCCGGGTGACCGCGGACAAGCAGATCAGGCTGGTGCGCGGAGATCGGGAGGCGTTCGGACTGCACGGACGGTCCGCTGAGCAGCGGATCGCACTGGACCTGCTGCTCGATTCCGATGTCGGCATCGTCTCGCTGGGCGGACGTGCGGGCACCGGCAAGTCGGCGCTGGCGCTGTGCGCCGGCCTCGAAGCGGTGATGGAACGCAGGCAGCACCGCAAGGTCGTGGTCTTCCGCCCGCTCTACGCGGTCGGCGGCCAGGAGCTCGGCTACCTGCCGGGCAGCGAGAACGAGAAGATGGGGCCGTGGGCGCAGGCGGTGTTCGACACCCTCGGCGCGCTGGTGAGCCAGGCGGTGCTGGAGGAGGTGCTGGACCGCGGGATGCTCGAGGTCCTGCCGCTCACCCACATCCGAGGCCGCTCGCTGCACGACTCCTTCGTGATCGTGGACGAGGCGCAGTCGCTGGAGCGCAACGTGTTGCTGACCGTGCTGTCCCGGCTGGGCAGCAACTCGCGGGTGGTGCTGACGCACGACGTGGCGCAGCGCGACAACCTGCGGGTGGGCCGGCACGACGGCGTGGCCGCGGTGATCGAGAAGCTGAAGGGCCACCCGCTCTTCGCGCACGTCACCCTGACCCGCTCGGAGCGTTCGCCGATCGCGGCTCTCGTCACCGAGATGCTGGAGGACTACGCCTCGTAGAAGGACGATGAACGGCGCTTTTGTCCGCCTGAGGTGGACAAAAGCGCCGTTCATCTTTTCCTAGTCCAGCGCGCGTTTCATGAAGCCGCGCAGACCGAGGCCGCCGAAGCCGGCGATCGCGACGACGAGCACGAGCAGCACGATCGGCAACGGGATGTGCGGCACGTTCGGCACGAGGTTCGCGCGCATGCCCTCACTCACGTACGTCAACGGGTTGAGCGCGCAGATCACCTTGAACCACAGCAGATCATCGCTCAGCGACCGCCACGGGAACTGCGAGGAACCCGTGAACAGCAACGGCGTCAGGATCACCGCGAACATCACGTTGACCCGGCGTGCGGGCACCGACGTGCCGATGACCATGCCGACGCTTCCGCCGGCCAGACAGCCGAGGACGATCACGACGAGCGCGCCGGGAATTCCTTCCCACGGCCACGACACGTCGAGCATTACGAACCCGACCGGCACCATCAGCACCGCCGCGAAGAACCCGCGGATCGCGCCGAACACGATCTTCTCCACCGCGACCAGCGGGATCGAGATCGGGGCGAGCAGCCGGTCCTCGATCTCCCGCGTCCACGAGAAGTCCAGCACCAGCGGCAGAGTCGTGTTCTGCAACGCGCCCAGGAACCCGTTCATCGCGATGATGCCGGGTAACAGCACCTGCGCGAAGTCGTTCTGGACGTAGCCGATGTCCCCCAGCACCTTCGCGAAGATGAAGAGGATGAAGAACGGCTGGATGATCACCTGCGCGAGGAAGCTCGGCAGCTCGCGGCCGGTGACGAAGACGTCGCGCCAGAGGATCGCCTGGAACGTCCTGAGTTGGCTCACCGAAGCTCCCTGCCGGTCAGGTGGATGAAGACGTCTTCCAGGCTGGGCTTGCCGATCGCGACGTCGCTGACGACGACGTCGAGGTCGCGCAGCACGTTCAGCACCGCGGGCAACGTGACCGAGGTGTCCGAGTCGGTGTAGACGCGGAACATGCTGCCGACCTCCTCCACCCGCTGCGCACCGTCCACTTCGGACAGGGCTTGGGTGATCTTGGCGGGCTCGTGGCCGTTCAGACCGACCGTGACGCTGACGGTGTTGCTGCCGGGCAGGTTCTTCGTCAGCTCGGCGGGCGTGTCGAGGGTGAGCAGCTTGCCGTGGTCGACGATGCCGACGCGGTCGCAGAGCTTGGCGGCCTCGTCCATGTCGTGCGTGGTCAGCACGACCGTGACGCCGTCCGCGTGCAGTGCCGCGATGCGTTCGTGGACGAAGAGCCTGGCCTGCGGGTCGAGGCCGGTGCTCGGTTCGTCGAGGAACAGCACCTTCGGGCGGTGCATCAGCGCGCGGGCGATCATCAGCCGTTGTGCCTGACCGCCGGACAACGTGTCGACGAGCGCCTTCTGGTGGTCCTTCAGACCCATCCGTTCGAGGATGTCGTCGGCGAGCTTCTTGCGCTCCACGGGCCCGATGCCGTGGTAGGCCGCGTGGAACAGCAGGTTCTGCCGCGCGTTGAGCGAGCGGTCGAGGTTGTTGCGCTGCGGCACGACAGCCAGCAGCTGCCGTGCCCGCTTGGAGTCGGCGACCACGTCGACGCCTTCCACGAGCGCCTGCCCCGAAGTGGGGCGGACCCGCGTGGTCAGGACGCCGACCGTGGTCGTCTTGCCCGCGCCGTTCGGGCCGAGCAGTCCGAAGACCTCACCGCGGCGGACGGTGAAGCTCAGCCCGTCCACCGCCGGTTTTTGTCCGGTTTTATAGACTTTGCGGAGATCTCTTACCTCTACCGCTTCGTCCATTTCTCACCAACCCCCTGGCAGCGGCCGTCCTTCCGCGAAGCCGGCTGCGGACTGGATGCCGAGAACTGCCTTGTCGTGGAATTCCTCCAGCGAGGTCGCGCCGGCATACGTGCAGGCCGAGCGAACGCCGGACGTTATCGCGTCCAGCAGATCCTCCACGCTCGGACGCACCGGGTCCAAGCGCATTTTCGACGTCGAGATGCCTTCTTCGAACAGGCCCTTCTTCGCGCGGTCGAACGCGTTGTCGCTGCGCGTACGGGCGGTGACAGCGCGTTTCGAGGCCATTCCGAAAGATTCTTTGTAGAGGTTTCCGCGCTCGTCGCGCTGCAGGTCACCGGGCGACTCGTAGGTGCCGGCGAACCAACTGCCGACCATGACGCTGCTGGCACCGGCCGCGAGCGCCAGCGCCACGTCGCGCGGGTGCCGCACGCCGCCGTCGGCCCACACGTGCTTGCCGAGCCTGCGCGCCTCTTTCGCGCACTCCGCGACGGCGCTGAACTGCGGCCGTCCGACGCCGGTCATCATGCGCGTGGTGCACATCGCGCCGGGCCCGACGCCGACCTTGATGATGTCCGCGCCCGCCTCGACCAGGTCCCGCACGCCCTCCGCGGTGACGACGTTGCCCGCCGCGACCGGCACGCTCGGGTTCGCCTCCTTCACGGCCTTCAGCGCGGTGATCATCTTCTCCTGGTGGCCGTGCGCCGTGTCCACGACCAGCACGTCGACCCCGGCCTTGATCAGCGCTTCGGCCTTGGCCCGCACGTCGCCGTTGACCCCGACCGCGGCGGCGACCCGGAGCTTGCCGTCGTCGTCGGTGGCCGGCTTGTAGATCTCGGCCCGCAGCGCCGTCAGCTCGGTCAGCACGCCGCTGAGCCGCTGCTCGTCGTCGATGCCGAGCGCCACCTTGTGGGTGCTGTGGTGGAGCTGGTCGAACACGTCCTGCGGCTTGGTGCCGAGCGGCAGCTGCAGGATGTCGGTGTTCATCACGTCGCCGATGCGCGTGAACCGGTCGACGCCCGTGAGCGCCGCCTCGTCCACGACGCCGATGGGCCTGTTGCCGTCGTCCACGACGATCACCGCGCCGTGCGCCCGCTTGTGCAGCAGGTTCCACGCGTCCGCCACCGCGTCGCCCGTGGTGAGCGTCAACGGGGTGTCCCAGACCGTGTGCCGCGCCTTGACCCACGCGATGATCTCCGCGACGGCCTCGGTGGGCACGTCCTGCGGGATGACGACGAGCCCGCCGCGCCGCGCGATGGTCTCCGCCATCCGCCGCCCGGCCACGGCCGTCATGTTGGCGACGACGATCGGGATGGTGGCCCCGGTGCCGTCCGAGGTGGACAGGTCAACGCCGAACCGCGACTCCACGGCACTGCGGCCGGGAATGAGGAACACGTCGTCGTAGGTCAGGTCGTAAGAGGGTCGATGCCCTTCGATGAACCGCACGTGCCTCCACGATACGCGGTGCGTCTCATCTGGGCATGCGCACTCAGTCGGAGTTGCACCACATCAGCACCGCGGGCCCGTCCGGCGTGACGACCGGCACCCACGCCTCGTCGACCTCGCCGATCTCCCCGAGCCGCAGCTCGCCCTCGCCTTCGCTGCCGCCGAACCACACACCGCCGACGGCCTTGCTCAGCCGGTGCCGCCAGCTGTCGTTCCGGGTACCGGCGCGCTTGACGTCGAACAGCTCGACGAGCTCGTCGAGCAGCTCAGGGGCGTGCAGCGGTACCAGGTAGCCCTCCACCTCACCCTGACGGCAGGCCGTCCCGCCGTACTGCTGCCGGTAGGTGACCCCCGTCTTCGCCCTCACGACGACGGCCAGCCAGCCGCCCGTCTCGAACGGGTCGAGATCGACGTACCTCATCACGGCGTCCAGACGTACCCGGCGGTCGTCGTGACCTTGACGAACCCGAGCCGCTCCAGAATCGGCCTGCTGTCCTCGCTGGCGTCGACCTGCAGGTACTTCGCGCCGCGACGCAGCGCCACCTCTGCCCGGTACGCGATGAGCGCCCGGTAGATGCCCCTGCCGCGCCACTCCGCGAGCGTGCTGCCACCCCAGAGCCCCGCGAACTCCGTCCCCGCCACGATCTCCAGCCGCGCGGACGACACGACACGCCCATCGGCCTCGGCGACGACGATGACGGTGTTCGGGTCGTCCTTCTTGTCGAGCAGGAACGGCACCATGAAGCCGACGTCCTTGCCGAACGCCTCGCTCGACGCCGCCACGAGCCGGTGGATGTCGTCTTCGTCCTTCGTCTCGCGCAGGACGATCCCGTCGACGTGGACCGGCGCGACCATCTCCTCCGCGAGCCCGACCACCACGGTCTCCGCGCTGTCGTGCACGAACCCGGCGGCCAGCAGCCGTTCGGGCAGCTCGACGGGCGTGTCGTGCCCCCACGTCTTCCACTCGACGCTCTGGTCGCGCGCGGTGAAGAAGTCGCGCTGCCGCGCGATGATCTCGTCGAGCTCGGTGCCTGCGACGCCGAGGTGGGTCGGTCCGGCCACGAAGCCGCGCCGACGTGGCCAGGACACCCGGAACACCGGCCCGTCCTGGTCGACCTGGGCGTCGGGGTCCGGGAAGGTCCACTCCGCGGAACGGGCCTGGTCGTCGAACGCGCGGAGCAGCGCGGCAGCATCGGTCACCGGCCCGACGCTATTGCTCGGGGCCGGGGAGCCGCACGCGATTTTCAGTCGTCCTGGACGCTGCCACCGCGCCGAGCGGCATCGGGGTTCAGCGAGGACGCGGGAGCGGCCTCACGCCGCGCGGCGGCAGCACACAACGCGGATCAGGCGGCGTCAGGCTTCGGGATTCGGTCGGGCAGCGGGCAGAAGCGCTCTCACCTCCTCGATCGTCGTGGCTTCGGAGGTGTCCTTGTCCGGCCGGTAGCGCACCACGCGGGCGAAGCGCAGGGCGACGCCGCCCGGATAACGCGGCGAGACCTGCACGCCGTCCAGCTCGATCTCGATCACCAGTTCCGGGCGGACCATGACGACCCAGTCGTTCTGCGAGGTCGCGATTTCCTGCAGGGTCTTGGTCTGCCAGGTGAGCAGCTCGTCGGTGAGGCCCTTGAAGGTCTTGCCGACCATCACCGGCGGGCCGCCGTCCGGATCGCGGGCGCCCAGGTGCAGGTTCGACAGCCAGCCGCGGCGGCGGCCGCTGCCCCACTCGACGCCGAGCACGATCAGGTCGAGGGTGTGGACGGGCTTCACCTTCTGCCAGGCGCGGCCTCGTCTGCCGGCCGCGTAGGGCGAGGACAGCGACTTCACCATCACGCCCTCGTGGCCTGCGGACAGAGCGGCCGTCACCACCGACGCCGCCTCCTCCGGTGACGGGTCGAGCGCGCCCGGGATGACGTGCCGGCCCGCCACCTGGCGCAATGCGGCCAGGCGGTCGCGCAACGGCTCGTCCAGCAGGTCCTCGCCGTCGAGGTGCAGGCAGTCGAAGAAGTACGGGTGCAGGAGCAGCTCGCGCTCGTCCTGCGCGCCGAACCGGCTCATCGTCTCCTGGAACGGGCGGGGTCTCCCCTCGTCGGTCAGCGCCAGCGTCTCGCCGTCGAGCACCACCGACGTGCACGGCAGGCCGCGGACGAGCTCGACCAGTTCCGGCACCGTCTTGGTGATCTCGCGCAACGTGCGGGTGTAGACGTGCACCTCGTCGCCGGAGCGGTGCACCTGGATGCGCGCCCCGTCGAGCTTGTGCTCCACCACGCAGCTGCCGAGCTCGGTCAGCGCCTCGTCGAGCGACTCCGCCGGGGACGCGAGCATCGGCCGCAGAGGACGGCCGACCTCCAGCCGGAACGCCTCCAGTGCCGCCGCGCCGCCGTCCAGCGCGGCCACCGCCGTCTCCGGTAACCGGCCGGACAGCATGAACGCCCGCCGCACCGTCTCGCCCGGCACGTCCGCGGCCGAGGCGATCGCGTCCAGCATCACGCCTTCCAGCGCGCCCTGGCGCAGCTCACCGGTCAGCAGGCGGCGTAAGAAGTCCTGCTCCGCCGCGGTGGCACGGCCGAACAGGGCGGCCAGCAGGTCAGCCCGGCGCTGCGCCGAGCCCTTGCCGGACGTCCCGGCCACCTCGGCGAGCGCGGCGTCGACCTGGGCGACCGTGAGACCGGCCTGGGCCGCCGGGGGCACGGACAGGTCGAAGACCGTCCGCCAGCCCGCACCGATGCGGCCCTGCCGCGGCGTGCCGATGAGGAACGACACCACCGCGACCACGACGTCGGCCGACGCCGCGCGCAGCAACGCCGACAACGCCTTGACCTTGGCCAGGCGCGATCGGGTCGCCGCCACGGCGGCCGACGTGTCGACCAGTTCGGAAAGGAGCACGGTCTCATGGTGCACCCGAGCACTGACAATTTCTGGAGGCTCAGGCTAGGCTGACCGCGACAACCGTTCTACCTGGGGGTTTATCGCGCCATGCGGGCTTTCAAGATCGTCGCTGCCATCCTGCTCGTCGCCGCCGTCACCACGCTCACGCCTGGCATCGGCGAGAAGCGCGAGCACATCCTGGGCGACGGCACCGTCGAGACCCAGCGCGAGCACATCCTCTAGGCCACTGGCCCGCGACTCGTCCCAGACGCGCCAAGCGCGGCGCGCCTGTTGTCGATGAAGGGCTCCTTGCTCCACCTGGTGTGGGTCAAGGGCGCCTTCATCCACGTCGCCACGCGCCTGGCGAAGCCTGATCGCACGGGTGCACGGCAGTGCGGCAGATCTGGCACGCCCGGCGGGAGCGGCGAACCCGACCGGGATGAACGGCGCAACGCGTCGCCGCTCAAGTTCCTGGCATTGGACCTCACGTGGATGAAGGAACCCTTCATCCACAGCGAACACATGCTCTAGGCCGCCGCGATCTCCCTGACCGCCTCGCGCAGGCGGTCAGGCGTGAGTGCCGCGTAGCCGAGCACCAACCCGGGCCACATCGGCGTGCGCGTGTACTGCGCCAACGCCCACACGTGCACCCCACGCTCGGCAAGCCTGCTCTTCAACGCGAGGTCGTCCGTCCCGTCGGGCATGCGCAACACGACGTGCAACCCGGCCGCGACGCCGATGGGCTGCCACGCAGGGAGGTACTCCGCAACGGCCTCCAACAGCGCGTCCCGCCGCTTCCGGTAGAGCGCGCGCGTGCGCCGCAGATGGCGGTCATAGCCGCCCGTCCGCAGCATGTGCGCGAACGCGGCCTGCGGGATCGTCGCGGTGCCCATGTCGTTGTACTTCTTGCGTTCCACGATTCCCTCGCGCAGCCGCTCCGGCACCACCAGCCACCCGAGCCGCAACGCCGGCGCCAGCACCTTGCTCGTCGTCCCCTGGTACACCACGTGCTCCGGCGCCAAGGCCTGCAACGCCCCGAGCGCCGGCCGGTCGTACCGATGCTCGGCGTCGTAGTCGTCCTCGATGATCAGCCCGTCGCGTTCGCGCGCCCACTCCACCAGCGCCCGCCGGCGTTCCGGATGCAGCACCACGCCCAGCGGGAACTGGTGCGCCGCCGTCACCAGCACGGTCCGGCAGTCCGTTTTGGACAGAAGATCGACCCTGATCCCCTTGTCGTCCACCGGAATCGGCACGGTGTTGAGTCCGTGCGACTGCAGCATGTGCTCGCCGCCGAAGTGGCTCGGTTCCTCGATCGCGATGCTGCCGCGCACCAGGCGGGCAACGAGCTGAAGCCCGTCCGCCGAGCCGTTGGTGATCACCGCGTCCTTCGCCACGACGGCCCTGACCCGCGCCAGGTAGTCGACGATCTCCTTGCGCAGCCCCGCGAACCCGGCCGGATCCGGGTACGCCAGGTCGTCGTCGGGCAGCTCCGCGAGCGCCGCCCGATGTGCCGCAACCCATTCCGCACGAGGAAAAGCGCCCAACGCGGGCAACCCGGGCCGGAGGTTGAACCGCCACCGCTCCGGCGGTTCCGGCACACCGCACTCGTCGGCGGGCCCGAGGCTCGCGACCGTCGTCCCCGACCCGCGCCTGCTGGTGAGATACCCCTCCGCGACGAGCTGCGCGTAGGCCGACGTGACGGTCCCGCGCGCCACCCCGAGCTGCGCCGCCAGGTCCCGGCTCGACGGCAACCGCGTCCCCGGCGTGAGCCGCCCGTCGCGGATGGCCCGGCGCAGCTCGACCTCGACCCCGCGCCGCCGCTGGTGCCCCGGCAACAGCAGCTCCCGAAAAGTGGTCCAGTTCGCGACCATGGAAGTGGAGCTTAAACCTGGACCAGTTCGGCGCAAGGCTCTGAGCATGAAACTCGGGGTGGCCGCGGGAGCGACAGCGGCAACGATCGTCGGCGCGTCCGTACCCGTCACCGGCATGCTGGAGGGCTATCCGCTGCTGACCGGCCAGGCCATGCGCTACCTGCTGGGCGCAGCAGTGCTGCTGCTCGTGGCCCGCCGTCTGCCCATGCCGTCGTGGCGCGATATCCCGCCGTTGCTGGGCGTCGTCGCGACAGGGATGCTCGGCTTCAACGCCGTGCTGATCGCCGCGCAGCAGTACGCGGAACCCGGCTTCGTGGCCGCCGTGATGGGTGGCGCACCGATCGCGTTGGCCCTGTTGTCCCGCCAACGCACGACATCCGCCGTTGTGGGCGCGGTGGTGGTGGCTGCGGGCATCGTGCTGTTGTCCGGCGGCGGCACGTGGCACGGGCCCGGTCTGGTGCTCGCCTTGCTGACGATGGCCGGCGAGGTCTGCTTCACGCTGTTCGCGGTCGGCGTCGTGCGCCGCCTCGGAGTGCTGGGCGTGGCGACCTGGACCTGTCTGCTCGCGGCGCTGATCGGCGCGGTGGTCGGCACGTTCATCGGCGGGTGGCAGATGCCGGACGCGCGGCAGGCCTCCGCGCTCGCGCTGCTGGCGGTGGTGGTGACCGCGCTGGCGTTCGGCCTCTGGTACTTCGCCGTGAACCGCCTTGGCTCTGACCGCGCCGGCGTGCTCATCGGACTGATGCCGGTCTCCGGCCTCGTGACGTCCGTGTTGTTGGGCGCTCAGCCACTCACGCTGGTGTCCGCTGCCGGTGCCGCCACGGTGGCACTCGGATGCGTCATCGGGCTTCGCGGGGATCCCCGTGCATCGGACGCCAAGCGTCGTGAGCTCCCCCTGACGACGCAGGAGAAGCTCACGACGCCCTGACGGTCACGACAGGTCCGGGCCCTGCGAACGCAGGTCGTCGACCTTCGACATCGCATCGCGCAGCTCGCCGAGCCACGCCTCCGCGTGCTCGCCCACCAGGCGAACGGCCCACGCCAGGGCGTCCGCGCGGGAACGGGCGACCCCGGCCGCCACGAGCGTGTCGAGCACCTGGCGTTCCGGCTGGCGCAGGCGCGTCATCACCGGCACGGCCAGGTGCGTGAAGAGCTCGCGCGTGCTGCCCTGGACCGCGCCCCAGGCCACCTTGCGGCCGTAGCGGTGCTCGGCCTGGCGCGCGATCTCGATGCGCTCGTCGCGCGTCTCCTCCCGCCAGCGGGAGATGCGGCCCGACTCGGCCGCCGCCCGCGAGGCGTCGTCGAACTCGCCTTCCAGCGCCGGGAGCGTGCCGATGACGGTGATCTCCTCGCGGTCGACGATCACCTCCGGCGCGCCGGTGAACCACCCGTCCGGGAGTCGACCCGCGAACCACGCCGCCGCGTCGTCGGCCGACGGCAGGTCAGCCTGCTGCCACCCGCCTCGCCCTCGCCATCCACGTCCCATTTCAACCACCCCTGATTACATGATTACGTCATTGCTGACGTTACGCCTGCAATCAGCCGGTGGTGTTCGCCGTCAGCGAAGTGACCAGCGCTTCTGCCGAAACGACCGGCCTGTCGCACACGTAGCCGCGGCACACGTACGCCGCCGGCGCCTCGTCGACCAACGGGCGGTCTTCCAGCAACGGAGTCGCGCCGGGCTCACCGGCCACGACGACGCCGCCTCCTGGCACATGAGCGACCGCCGCCGCCCACAGCGACGCACGGCGCGAGTCGTCGGCACCGACGACGGCCACCTGCAGCGGCCCTGCTACCAGCGTCTCGGCCACGGTCAGCCAGTGACCGGCGAACCGAGGAGCCCGCGCGGCCAGCAGACCGGCACGCGTCACGGCCTCCGACGCCGCCGTCAGATACCGGGAAGGATCACTGGTCAGCAGCGAAGCCGTCAGCAACGCCGAGGCCAGCGAAGACGCACCCGAAGGCGACGCGTTGTCGGTCGAGTCGGCAGGACGGCGAACGAGAGCCTCCGCGTCGTCAGCGGTGTCGTAGTAGGCCCCGGGAGAACCAGCAACCGCGAAACGAGAGAGTGCGGTGTCCAACAGGCCACACGCCAGGTCAAGCCAGCGAATCGAACCGGTGACCTGGTGCAACGCCAACAACCCATCCGCGACGCAGCCGTAGTCCTCCAGCACCCCGAACGACGGCCCGGCCACGCCATCACGCGAGGTCCGCAGCAACCGCCCCTCGACGAGGTGCACCGAGGCCAGCAACGACGCCGCCTCCGAGGCCGCCTCGATCCACGACGGCTCCCCGAAGAACGCCCCGGCCTCGGCCAGCGCGGCGATCGCCAGCCCGTTCCACGCGGCGACCACCTTGTCGTCCCGGCCAGGCTGCGGGCGCTGAGCACGAACAGCCAGCAACGAGGCCCGCACGTCCTCCCCCGGCTCCGACACGAACCGCAGCGTCGACTTGCCGTCCTCGAAGTTCGGCTCCTCCGTGACCCCGAAAGCCGCAGCAGCAGAACCAAGTTCCTCGAACGACCACACGTAAGTCAGGCCCTCGACGCCATCGGTGTCGGCGTCCAGCGAGGCCGCGAACCCGCCCTCGGCCGTCCGCAGGTCGCGCAGCAGGAACGAAGCCGTGTCCCGAGCCACCCGCACGTACCGTTCCGACTCGGTCACCCGCGCCAGATGCGTGTAGAACCGGAGCAGCAAAGCGTTGTCGTACAGCATCTTCTCGAAGTGCGGCACGACCCACGACGCATCGACGCTGTACCGCGCGAACCCACCGCCGAGCTGGTCGTACATGCCGCCGTTGGCCATCGCGTCGGCCGTCGACGTCGCCATCGAGATCGCCTCGACCGACCCGGTGCGTTCGTGGTGCCGCAGCAGGAACTCGCACACCATCGACGGCGGGAACTTCGGTGCACCACCGAACCCGCCGTTGCGCCGGTCGAACTCGCCCAGCAGCGACACCACCGCACCCGCCAGCGCGTCAGCGTCCACAGCAGACGGGGGCAACGGCGCCGAGTTCCGTGAAATCTCCTCCACCACAACGGAAGCGGATTCCAGGATCTCCGCGGGACGCGTGGTCCACGCCGCCGACACCGCCTCGATCAGCTGCGTGAACGACGGCATCCCAGGGCGAGGCGACGGCGGGTAGTACGTCCCGGCGTGGAACGGACGGGCGTCCGGCGTGAGGAACACCGTCATCGGCCACCCGCCGTGGCCGGTCATCGCCTGCGTGACCTCCATGTACACCGCGTCGACGTCCGGACGTTCCTCACGATCGACCTTCACCGCGACGAAGTTCTCGTTCACGGCAGAAGCCACCGAATCGTCCTCGAACGACTCATGTGCCATCACGTGACACCAATGACAGGCCGCGTATCCGATGGACAGCAACACCGGGACGTTGCGCCGTCGTGCCTCCTCGAACGCCTCCGGGCTCCACGGCCACCAGTCGACCGGGTTCTCGGCGTGCTGCTGGAGGTACGGCGACTGGGCGTGTGCCAGTCGATTCACCATGCCCCCAGTGTCCCAGCCGCGGCCGGAGAAGAAATTTCGCGGACAGCGGCAACCTTTTCGGGGCCGGTGGCAACCAGGTGTCGTTCCTCAGAGGCAAAGGCTGAAAGAGAGCACCACATGTTCCCTCGCCCACCTGCGAAGCATCGTGTGCGTCGGTTGTTCAGGCGCCGCGGTTTCCTGGCGGCCCTCGTCCTGTCCGTCGTGGCCGGCACCACGTTCGTGGTCCACTCGGCCCTCGCGGAAACCGTGGACACGAAGTCCTGGTACGTGCTGGTCAACCGCAACAGCGGCAGGGCGCTGGACGGCCTCGCCTGGGCGACGAGCGACGGTGCGGCGGTGGTGCAGTGGGGCCGGCACGGCGGGGCCAACCAGCAGTGGCGGTTCATCGCCGCGGGCGACGGGTACTTCCGGGTGCAGAACCGGAACTCCGGCAACGTGCTGGACGACAACGGCTGGTCGAAGACCGCCGGTTCCGCGATGGTGCAGTGGCGCGACCTGAACGGTGCCAACCAGCAGTTCCGCGTGGAGAAGTCGTCAGATGGCTACGTGCGGCTGATCAACCGCCACAGCGGCATGGCCGTCGAGGTCCAGGGCGGTGACAAGGCCGACGGCGGCCGCATCGCCCAGTACTACGACTGGGGCGGCCCCAACCAGCAGTGGCAGCTCATCACGGCCGGCAGCGGGGCAGGCACCACCAGCACCACCACCACCACGCCCGCCAAGCCCGCCACGCCGAGCATCGGCGTGCCGACCAGCCAGGCCCCGGCCGGCACCAGTGCGACGACCACGTCCGCGACTCCGGCCACCGGTGACAACAACGGTCGAGGCGACTCGGCGACCCGTTTCATGGGCAGCAGCACGGTGCTCATCGGCGGCTCGATGTCCGAGGCCTCCGCGACCGCAGCGCCGTTCGACGTGCGCTACAACTACGTGCACAGCCAGCCCGCACCCTCTTCGGACTACTACACGGCAGCACGCTGCAAGGCCGAGTGGTCGAGCTGGTGGGGCTGCTGGAACGGCGAGACCACGGCGCCCGGCACCTACGTGACCTGGAACGACGAGCGCGTGTCGAAGGTGACGTACCAGGGCAAGCCGCGCCCGCAGAAGTACTTCTGGACCTGGTACTCGTTGCGCGACCTCGGTGACCTGGCGGGACAGGGCGACGGTCCGGGCGAGGTCGTCGCCATCAACAGGACCGACCTGCTCACGCGCTACCTGAACGACTACCGCTTCTTCCTCCAGAAGATCGGCACGTCGCCGGACATGATCGACATCGAGCCCGACTTCTGGGGCTACGTCCGTTCGCTCGGCGATCCGCACAAGGTCGCCGCGCAGGTCACCGCCTCGAACCCAGCGGACTGCGGATCTTACGAGAACAGCGCCGCCGGACTCGCCGGCTGTCTGATCGCGATGGCGCACAAGTACGCGCCGAACACGGGCGTGGGCTTCCACCTCACCTGCTGGGACTGGGAGAGCGACCTGCAGCGCTGCGTCAAGGACTACGCGGCTCTGGGGGCGAAGAACGCCGACTTCCTCGTCTCCGACGTGGTGGACCGCGACGCGGGCTGGTACGCGCTGCCGGCGCACGGTGGCCGCAACACCTACTGGAACGACCAGAAGGCCAACGCCGCACTGGGGTTCTACAAGACCATGGCCGAGTCGGTGGGCAAGCCCGTGGTCCTGTGGCAGATCCCCGTGGGCAACATGGCGCAGAACAACACCCTCAACCACTACCAGGACGACAAGGTGGACTGGCTCTTCGGGCACCTGGACCAGGTGGCGAACGCACATGTCGCGGCCCTCCTGTTCGGCCCGGGGCACAACGAGCAGACGACGGCCGAGACCGACGGCGGGAACCTGATCAACAAGACGATCGCCTACCGCAACTCCGGTGGCACCGCTCTCAAGTAGACGCGCGCCCGCAGCCGCCACGCCGGAACTTCCCCGGCGTGGCGGCTAATTCACCTGCGCGAGCAGCGTCTCTCGATCAGACTCGGCTTCGTGCTGCTCACCATGACCACCACCCACCAGCCGGCGACCGACCTCGGTCACCTGCTGCACAAGCACCCGGACCGGGCCCAGTCCTTCACGACGAGCTCGGGCGTCGCGCACGTCTTCTACCCGAAGGCGACGAACGAGGAGTGCACGGTCGCGCTGCTCCTGGAGGTCGACCCCATCGCGCTGGTGCGAGGTCCTGGCAGCGCACTCACCCAATACGTCAACGACCGCCCGTACGCGGCCGGATCGCTGCTCACGGTCGCGCTCGGCAGCGTGTTCCGCACCGCGATGAACGGCCGCAGCGAGAGCTACCCGGAGCTCGCACGGACGCCGATTCCCCTGGTCATCCGCATTCCCGCGCTGCCACACCGGCTCGCGGACCGGTTGTTCACGCCGCTCGGCTGGACCGTCGAGACGAAGGAACACGGCGACTCGCGGTACGGCGACGTCACGCTGACCGGCGTCAACAAGCTCAGCGACGCGTTGAAGCACCTCTACGTGCTGCTGCCCGTGCTCGACGGCGGCAAGCACTACTGGGTCGCCGCCGACGAGGTCGACAAGCTGCTCAAGGCCGGTGACGGCTGGCTCGCCACGCACCCGGACAAGGAGCTGATCACCACCAGGTACCTGGCCCGCAAGCGCCCGCTCGTGCTGTCCGCGCTGGAACGTCTCGCCGAGGTCGACGAGGTCGAGCCGGAGGAGCTGGACAACGCGCTCGCCGAACCGAAGATCTCCCTTGCCGCGCAGCGCAAGGAGGCCGTGATCACGGCGTTGAAGGAAGCGCGGGCCAAGCGCGTGCTCGACCTCGGCTGCGGTGGTGGCGCGTTGCTGCGCGAGCTCGTGAAGGAACCGGAGTTCACCGAGATCCACGGTGTCGACGTGTCCGCGAAGGCGTTGCAGGAGGCCGCGCGCAAGCTGAAGCTCGACCGCATGCCCGACCGGGTGCGCGAGCGGATCACGTTGCGGCAGTCGGCTCTGACGTACGCGGACACCGCGCTGGCCGGGTACGACGCGGCGGTGCTGATGGAGGTCGTCGAGCACGTCGACCCGTCGCGCCTGCCCGCGTTGGAGCACTCGGTGTTCGTGGTGGCACGACCGGCGACCGTGCTGGTGACGACGCCGAACGTCGAGTACAACGCGCTCTTCGAGACGCTGCCCGCCGGGCAGATGCGTCATTCGGACCACCGTTTCGAGTGGACTCGGGCGGAGTTCCGCGAGTGGGCGGACGGCGTCGCCGCACGCCGTGGCTACCGCGTGCGGTACGTGGGGATCGGGCCGGAGGACGCCGAGCGCGGCGCCCCGACCCAGATGGCCGTGTTCGACCTGGGGGACGAGGACTGATGGAACTGAAGATCCCGGACCTGTGTCTGGTGGTGCTGGTCGGCGCCTCCGGTTCCGGCAAGTCCACGTTCGCGCGCAAGCACTTCCTGCCCACGCAGGTGCTGTCGAGCGACTACTTCCGCGGGCTCGTGTCCGACGACGAGAACGACCAGACGGCGTCCGCGGCGGCGTTCGACGTGCTGCACTACGTGGCGGCCAAGCGACTGGAGGCCGGCAAGGTCACCGTCGTCGACGCCACCAACGTGCAGGCGCCCGACCGCGCCAAGCTGATCGAGGTCGCGAAGAAGGCCAACGTGCTGCCGGTCGCGATCGTGCTCGACACCCCGACCGAGGTCTGTCTCAGGCGCAACGCACAGCGCCCGGACCGCGACTTCGGCGCACACGTCGTGAAGCGGCACCGGGCGGCGTTGCGGCGGTCGTTGAAGTTCCTCGGCAAGGAGGGCTTCAAGCGCGTCCACGTGCTGCGCTCCGAGTCTGAAGTGGACAGTTCGGTCATCGTCTACGAGAAGCTGCTCAACGACCTGCGGCACGAGACCGGCCCGTTCGACGTGATCGGTGACGTGCACGGCTGCCGTGCCGAGCTGGAGGAGCTGCTGGTCGAGCTGGGCTACGAGATCCAGCGCGACGACGAAGGCCGCGCGGTCGACGCGATCCCGCCGGGCAACCGCAAGGCGGTGTTCGTCGGCGACCTCGTGGACCGCGGCCCGGACACGCCCGGCGTGCTGCGCCTCGTGATGGGCATGGTCGCCGCCGGACACGCCTTGAGCGTGCGCGGAAACCACGAGGAGAAGCTCGTGCGGGCGTTGCGCGGCCACAAGGTGACGGTCCGGCACGGGCTGGAGAAGTCGCTGGAGCAGCTCGCGCACGAGACCCCGGAGTTCCGGCGTGCTGCCGAGAAGTTCTGCGACGGCCTGATCGCGCACTACGTGCTGGACGGCGGAAATCTCGTCGTCGCGCACGCCGGTCTGCCAGAGCGCTACCACGGCCGCGCGTCGGCCAAGGTGCGCAGTTTCGCCCTGTACGGCGACACGACCGGAGAGGTCGACGAGTACGGCCTGCCGGTCCGGTTGCCGTGGGCGAACGACTACCGCGGTGCCGCGATGGTGCTGTACGGGCACGTCCTGGTGCCGGAGGCCGAGTGGATCAACAACACCATGTGCCTGGAGACGGGCGTGGTGTTCGGCGGCAAGCTGACCGCGTTGCGCTACCCGGAGAAGGAGCTCGTCGCCGTCAAGGCGCACCAGACCTGGTACGAGAACGACCGGCCGTTCCCCGCACCGGTGGCCGAGCGCGCGCCGGACGTGCTGTCGCTGACCGACGTCACGGGCCTGCGCCGGGTCGACACGTCGCTGATGGGCGCGGTGACGATCCGCGCGGAGCAGTCGGCGTCGGCACTGGAGGTGATGAGCCGGTTCGCGATCGACCCGCACGACCTGCTCTACCTGCCGCCGACGATGGCGCCGTGCGCGACCTCGGCGCGCGACGACGTGCTGGAGCACCCGGACGAGGCCTTCGCCGAGTACCGGGCGGCGGGTGTCGCGCAGGTGATCTGCGAGGAGAAGCACATGGGCTCCCGCGCGGTGCTGCTGGTGCGCAAGGTCGGCGGCGCGATCTACACGCGCACCGGCCGGACGTTCTTCGACGGCGAGCTCGGTGAGTCGCTGTTGTCGCGCGTGCGTTCGGCCTGCGCCGGCCTGTTCGACGAGCTCTCAACGGACTGGCTGCTCATCGACGCCGAGCTGATGCCGTGGAACGCCAAGGCGTCCGGGCTGATCCGCGAGCAGTACGCGGCGGTCGGCGCGGCCGCGGCCGGAGCACTGCCGGTGGCGGTGGAGGCCCTGGAGACGGCTGCTGCGCGTGGTGTCGACGTCTCGGAACTGCTCGCGCGCACAGCTCAGCGGGCGTCGAACGCGGCCGCGTACCGGCAGGCCTACGAGCGCTACTGCTGGCCGGTGGAGGGACTGGACGGCGTGCGGATCGCGCCGTTCCAGCTGCTGGCGGCGGAGGGGCGGACGTTCCACGACCGGTCGCACCTGTGGCACCTGGAGACGCTCGGCCGGCTGGAGGGACCGTTGTTCCAGCGGACCCGGCGCCTCGTCGTCGACACCGCGGATCCCGCGGCCGGCGTGCGGTGGTGGGAGGAGCTCACCGAGGCCGGCGGTGAGGGCATGGTCGTGAAGCCGCTGGCGAACTCGGCCGGACGCGTCCAGCCGGGTGTGAAGGTGCGCGGACGGGAGTACCTGCGGATCATCTACGGCCCGGACTACACCTCGCCGGAGAACCTCGAACGGCTGCGCAAGCGCGCTCTCGGCCGCAAGCGCGGACTGGCCCTGCGCGAGTACGCCCTGGGCATCGAGGCGCTGGAACGCGTCGCGCGCGGCGAACCCCTGTGGCGCGTGCACGAATGCGTTTTCGGTGTGCTGGCCCTCGAATCGGAACCGGTGGACCCACGACTGTGATTCTGGAAGCGATCATCGGGTCGCACGCCTACGGGCTGGCGACCTCTTCGTCCGATGTGGACAGACGTGGCGTGTTCGTCGCGCCCACGGAGGCGTTCTGGCTGCTGGAGAAGCCGCCGACCTCGGTGGAGGGGCCTGATCCGGAACAGCTCAGCTGGGAGGTCGAGCACTTCTGCAAGCTGGGCCTGAAGTCGAACCCGACGGTGCTCGAAACGCTGGTGAGCCCGCTCGTCGAGGTCATCACGCCGCTGGGAGAGGAGCTGCGGGAGCTGCTGCCCGCGTTCCTCTCCCGGTACGCGGTGCGGGCGTTCACGCGCGCGACGGAGATGCAGCTGTCGCGCGCGGGGCGCAACCTCAAGCCGAAGCAGCTCATGCACGTCGTGCGGTTGCGGCTGGTCGGGCTGAACCTGCTGCGCACCGGCCGGTACGAGATCGCGGCGGACCGGTCGCTGCTGGGTATCCGGGACGGGTCGGTGCCGTGGGACGACGCGGTGGCCTGGGCGCATCGGCTCGGGGACGAGCTGGCGACGGCGGACGGGCCGTTGCCGGAGGAACCCGACCGGGCTCGGGTGCAGGACTGGCTGGTTTCGGTGCGCAGGAGGGCGTTGTGAGCTACGAGGTTCCGGACCTGAGCGCGGTCGTCGACGAGCAGTCGCACGACCTGCTCTTCGCGACCGTGTCCGGCGCGCACCTGTACGGCTTCCCGTCCCGCGACTCCGACGTCGACCTGCGCGGCGTGCACGTGCTGCCGCTCGCGGAGGTCGTCGGGCTGCGGCGCGGCCCGGAGACCAAGGAGCGGATGTGGGTGCGGGACGGCATCGAGATCGACCTCGTCACGCACGACGTGGAGAAGTTCTGCCGACTGCTCACCCGCCCCAACGGCTACGTGCTGGAACAGCTGCTCTCGCCGCTGGTCGTGCACACCACCGACGGCCACCGCGAGCTCGCGGAGCTGGCCGCCGGGTGCCTGACCTCACGTCACGGGCACCACTACCGCGGGTTCGCCGTGACGCAGTGGCGGCTGTTCGAACGGACCGGCGAGATCAAGCCGCTGCTCTACACGTTCCGCGCGCTGCTGACCGGGGTGCACCTGATGCGCACCGGCGAGGTCGTCGCGCACCTGCCGACGTTGCTGGAGAAGCTCGACGGTCCGGAGTACCTGACCGCGCTCATCGAGGCCAAGATCCTCGGCGAGCACCGGGCGCTGGCGGGCGTGGCCGCACGACCGGCTCCCGAACGGCTGGAGGCCGACCTCGCGCACTGGCAGGAGGAGCTGCAGAGGGCGCGAACCGCCAGCGACCTGCCCGAGCACCCGCCCGCGTTCGAGGCGGTGCACGAGTTCGTGATCGCGACGCGGCTGGGCTGAGCCGGTAGCCGGAAGTCGTGCCCGCAACTCGCCGTCTGGCGAGGTGGATGAAGGAGCCCTTGACCCACCCCAGGTGGATGAAGGAGCCCTTCATCCACGTCACTGCCCAGCAGGCCGGTTACGACAAGACCTCTGGCAAGGCGCTCAGTCCTTCTTCTCCGGCGACTCCGCCGGCTTCTCGTCCGCGGCCGGCTCGTCGAACGACGCGGGCACGCGCTTGAGGTGCTTGTTCATCGACTTGACGAGGAAGAACACCGCGATGAAGAAGACGATCAGCAGCACGAGGCCGACCGGGGAGGACTTGCCGAAGTCCTCCCCCTGACCGCCCTTGTCGTTCTCGTTCGAGTTCGACGGTTGCCGCACAGCCACGATCGCGACGGTGTCGTACCAGGGGTGGTTCACCCCTAGACCTTAACTCCGGCGAACAGGTCGTTCTCCGGCAGCGTCGAGTCGACCAGCGACCGCACCAGCTCGTACTCCTCGGTCGGCCAGACCTCTCGCTGCAGGTCCTGCGGGATCGCGAACCAGCGGCTGGTCGGGTCGATCTGGGTGGCGTGGGCCTTGAGGGCCTCGTCGCGGACCTCGAAGTAGTCCGCGCACTCGACCTGCGTGGTCACGCGTTCCATCACGTCGGGGCGGCTGGCGTCCCAGTTCGCGAGCCACTCGGTGTACGGCGACTCCAGGCCGCGGGCCTCCATGGCCTCGTGGAACGCCGACAGCTTGGCGCGCGAGAAGCCGTGCGAGTAGTAGACCTTCTGGGTCTCCCACGGCTTGCCGAGCGACGGCTCGAAGTCGGGATCCGCCGCGGCGTCCAGCGCGGCCATCGAGACCTCGTGCGTGCGGATGTGGTCCGGGTGCGGGTATCCACCGTTTTCGTCGTACGTCACCACGACGTGCGGGCGGAAGTCCCTGATCACCTCGACCAGCGACGGCACCGACTCCTCCAGCGGCACGAGAGCGAAGCAGCCCTCGGGCAGCGGCGGCTTCGGGTCGCCCTCGGGCAGACCGGAGTCCTTGAAGCCCAGCCAGCGGTGCTGGATGCCGAGGATCTTGGCCGCGCGGGCCATCTCCTCGCGGCGGACGTCGATGATGTTCTCGAGCACGTCCGGCTTGTCCATCGCCGGGTTGAGGATGCTGCCCGCGCCACCGTCGGTGCAGGTCACGACCATGACGTCGTGCCCTTCCGCGATGTAGCGGGCCATCGTGGCCGCGCCCTTGCTCGACTCGTCGTCGGGATGTGCGTGCACTGCCATAAGGCGCAGCTTGTCGGCCATGACCCCCGTGGTCCTCCTGTGTGAACGGTCCTGCGACACTCAACAACCGAACGTCGGGCACCATTGTTCCCCAGTCATCGAGGAGGGCGCGGGAAAGTGTCGCAACGCGCGCTTCCGGAGGGGCGGTACGGCAGCAGCCGCAAACCGCTGAACAAGTGGGCACGGTGGGGGTTACTCGCTGTAGCCGTGGCCGTGGGTGCCGTGGTGGCCTTCGTCGGTTACCGAAATCTCGGCACAAAGCCGATCGAGGCCAAGCAGACCGCGTTCATCATCCTCGGCGACGACAGCGTGAAGGTCAGTTTCGAGGTTTCCCGAGATCAACCGGAGCGACCAGCCGTTTGCATCATTCGGGCCCGTTCCAAGGACGGGGACGAAGGAGGCAGACGCGAAGTTCTGGTGCCGCCAGGGAATTCCGTCGTCGTCGAGACAACAGTTCTCCGCACCTCGAAGCCGCCGGTCACCGGCGAGGTGTTCGGGTGCTCTTACCAGGTTCCCCCCTACTTGTCCACGAGCTAGCGGCCAAGCGGGTGATCTGCGGTTTAAACGGCGAGACTGGGAACAAATCGCCGTCGCTGAACGTTGTCCACGTGTTACTCTTGAGGCTCAAGCACGGCCCCGGCGCGGGCCGTGTTTTTCCGTTCCGGGCCCACGGCCCGGGAACTATCTGGTGCACACACGTGCGCCAGAGCAAGACGAGGAGTTGGTGACCGTGAGCGACACCCAGGTGACCTGGCTGACCCAGGAGGCCTACGACCGGCTCAAGGCGGAGCTGGACGAACTTATCGCGTACCGCCCGGTCATGGCTGCCGAGATCAACGCCCGCCGCGAGGAGGGTGACCTGCGCGAGAACGGCGGCTACCACGCCGCCCGCGAGGAGCAGGGCAAGCAGGAGGCGCGCATCCGCCAGCTGCACGAGCTGCTCCAGGCCGCGAAGGTCGGCGAGGCCCCCACCACCAAGGGTGTCGCGGCGCCGGGCACGGTGCTGACGATCCGCTACGAAGGCGACGACGAGACCGAGACCTTCCTGCTGGCGACCCGCGAAGAGGGCGCGCACGGCGAGATGGAGGTCTACTCCCCGTCCTCGCCGCTCGGCAAGGCTCTGAACGGCGCGAAGGACGGCGAGACCGTCGAGTACGAGCTGCCCAACGGCAAGCTCCAGAAGGTCACGCTGATCAAGGCGCTGCCGTACGCCGGGTAGTCAACCTCGCAAGACGTTCTCAAAGGCACAGGGCCGGTCACTTCGGTGGCCGGCCCTTCCCTTTCTTCACGCGTTCCAGGAGCGGCCGAACTCGTGGCGGCACCGGCGTCGAGAGCGCGATGGAGGTCGACAGCCTGCGCACGTGCGGTACGTCCACGACGCGGTCGACCACCCGCTGCAGGTCCGCGTTCGACCTCGCGACGATCCTCATGAAGAGGTCGCCCTGCCCGGTCGTCGCGTGCACCTCGCACACCTCGGGGATCGCGGCCAGCCCCTCGCACACCTCGGCACGTCGTCCCTGGGCGATCTCGACCACCGCGAACGCCGTCAGCCCGTAGCCCATCGCGCCGAGGTCCAGGGCCGGCGGGAACCCGGTGAGCACGCCGCGCTCGACCAGCCGGTCAAGGCGCGCCTGCACCGTTCCGCGGGCAACACCCAGCCGGCGGGAGCATTCGAGGACGCCGAGCCGCGGCTCGTCCGTCAAGAGCAACAGCAGCCTGGCGTCCAGTTCGTCCACCGGCTGGTCAGAGTGACCACTCTGCTGATCTGAAGGCACAGATCACTGTACAAAATGCACAGCGAATTCGCTGACTGTTGCTCACCCTGCTAGGTCGAATCATGCTGTGAAGCATGACGCAGCAGCTTGACGACGTGAGCTACGACCAGCTCCGGCAGCTCGTGGGGTTGGTCGACTACGACGCGACCAAGGACCCCTTCCCCGTGCGCGCCATGGACGCCGTGGTGTTCGTCGCGGGCAACGCCACGCAGACCGCGTGGCTCTACCAGGTGGCGTTCGGCATGGAGCTCGTGGCCTACGCGGGCCCCGAGACCGGCCAGCGCACCCACAAGTCGTTCGTGCTGAAGTCGGGCTCGGCCCGCTTCGTGATCCACGGCGGCGTCCAGCCCGGTTCCCCGCTGCTCGACCACCACCGCAAGCACGGCGACGGTGTGGTCGACCTGGCGCTGGAGGTCGGCGACGTCGACCAGTGCATCAAGCACGCCCGCGAGCAGGGCGCGACGGTGCTGGAGGAGCCGCACGACGTGTCCGACGAGCACGGCACCGTCCGGCTCGCGGCCATCGCCACGTACGGCGAGACCCGCCACACGCTGGTGGACCGCTCCCGGTACCACGGCCCCTACCTGCCCGGATACGTCGCCAGGACGTCGACGGTGAAGCGGCCGGAAGGCGCGCCGAAGCGCCTGTTCCAGGCCGTCGACCACTGCGTCGGCAACGTCGAGCTCGGCAAGATGGACTACTGGGTCGAGTGGTACAACCGCGTCATGGGCTTCGTGAACATGGCGGAGTTCATCGGCGACGACATCGCCACCGACTACTCGGCGCTGATGTCCAAGGTCGTCTCCAACGGCAACCACCGGGTCAAGTTCCCGCTGAACGAGCCGGCGATCGCGAAGAAGAAGTCGCAGATCGACGAGTACCTGGAGTTCTACGAGGGCGCCGGCGTGCAGCACATCGCGCTGGCCACCAACGACATCATCAGGACCGTCACGGCCATGCGCGACGCGGGCGTCGAGTTCCTGGACACGCCGGACAGCTACTACGACGACCCGGAGCTGCGCGCCCGGATCGGCGAGGTCCGCGTGCCGATCGAGGTCCTCAAGGAGCACCGCATCCTGGTCGACCGCGACGAGGACGGCTACCTGCTGCAGATCTTCACCAAGCCGATCGGCGACCGTCCGACCGTCTTCTACGAACTGATCGAACGGCACGGCTCGCTGGGCTTCGGCAAGGGCAACTTCAAGGCCCTCTTCGAGGCGATCGAGCGCGAACAGGAGCGGCGCGGCAACCTCTGATGGCGATCCCCCGGTAAGGTGCTTAACGGGGGATACACATCGTGGGGAGGTGGCATGGCACTCGCACGACGCGTGGCCGCGGTGGTTCCGCTGGTCGGAGCCGTGACCACGGCTGCGGCACTGACCGGAGCGGCGTTCTTGACCGTGGCGCACGCCGGGTGTGACGAAGCCGGCCGCTTCGTCCGCACCGGCCAGTCGATCGAGTTCGTCGGCGGCTGCGTCAACGGCGCCGACCTTCCGGCGGCGCCCACAGCCGAGGCCGACAACGTCGACAAGTTCGGCGGCTCCAAGAAGCCTTAGCAACAACGCACGCGGGGGCCCCGCGTTTCCTCCAGGGAAACGCGG